>CAZJYN010000017.1:28414-29663 GCA_964550285.1 uncultured Rubrivirga sp. | reverse complement strand
GCACCCTCCGGCGCCAACGAACCCGACAAGATCGTGATCCCACCGGTGGGGGCGATCGCCTCCCGCGAGGCCTTCAAGATCGTGCCGTCAGGATCCGGCGGCTCGATATCGGCCAGGTTCTCGGCCATCGTCTTGCCGGTTACCGTCAAGCAATCCCCGTGCAGCAGGCCCGCATCGAGCAGCGCCCGCATGACGACCGGCACGCCACCCACTCGATCGACGTCGCTCATGACGTACTGACCGAACGGCTTGACGTCAGCCAGCAACGGCACCTTCGAGCCGATGCGATGGAAGTCCTCGATGTGCAATTCCACGTGGGCTTCGTGTGCGATCGCCAGCAGGTGCAACACCGCGTTCGTGGAGCCACCGAATGCCATCAGGACCGCGATGGCGTTCTCCAAGGACTGCTTGGTGATGATGTCTCGGGCGGTGATCCCTTGGCGCAGCAACTCCACCACGGCCTCGCCGCTCCTATGCGAGTAGCTATCGCGGCGGCGATCCACCGCGGGCGGGGCAGCCGAGCCAGGCAGCGACATCCCCATCGCCTCGGCGGCGCTGGCCATCGTGTTCGCGGTGTACATACCACCGCAGGCGCCTTCACCGGGGCAGATCGCGCGCTCGATCCGATCGACGTCTTCTCGGGACATCAGGCCTCGCGCACACGCCCCCACGGCTTCGAATGCATCGATGATGGTGACGTCCTTTTCGGTGCCGTCGCTGAGCTTGACGTGCCCGGGCAGGATCGATCCGGCGTAAACGAAGACCGAGGCGATATCCAACCGAGCCGACGCCATCAGCATGCCGGGCAGTGACTTATCGCAACCGGCGAAGGTGACGATCCCATCGAGGCGCTCGGCCTCGACGACCGCTTCGACCGAATCGGCGATGATCTCCCGGCTCACCAGCGAGAAGTGCATGCCTTCGTGACCCATCGAGATGCCGTCGGAGACCGAGATGGTGCCGAACTCCATCGGGAAGCCGCCGGCGGCGAATACGCCCTCCTTGGCGGCCGTTGCGAGCCGATCCAACGACATATTGCACGGGGTGATCTCGTTCCAACTCGAGGCGATGCCGATCTGGGACTTTTGGAAGTCCTCGTCATCCATGCCGACCGCGCGCAGCATCCCGCGCGCAGCGGCCCGCTCCAGTCCGTCGGTTACGTCTCGGCTTCGTGGCTTGATATCGGGCATAAGGGAACCCTAATGCGCGTTCCTTAAGGCGTGGTCCTTAGGGCGTGGTCCTTAGGGCG
>CAZJYN010000017.1:0-28314 GCA_964550285.1 uncultured Rubrivirga sp. | reverse complement strand
TCCTTAGGGCGCACGCACTACGTTGCGCAACGGTTCGCCTCGGCGCCAGCGCTGCACCTGTGCGCCGATCAGATCGCGGGCGAGCCTGGGGAAGGCATCGGTATCGCCGCCGATGTGCGGTGTGATGAGCACCCCCGGCGCCGACCACAAGGGGTGCGCCGGTGGCAGCGGCTCGGGATCGACTACATCGAGTACCGCCTCGATGCGCGGGATCTCGGCAAGGAGATCCTCGGTGATGACCACACTGCCCCGGGCGACGTTCACCAGCAGTGCACCATCGCGCAACATCGATAGCCAATCCCGGTCGACCATGCGCTCGGTATCGGGCGTGAGCGGCACAGCGAGCACCACGATGTCGGCCGTGGGCAGCACCGTGGGTAGTTCCGCTGCACTAAGGACGCCCGCGCGCGCCGTTCTACCGACGAGGTGGGGGCGGCAGCCGAAGGCGGCCAGCGCAGTAGCGATGCGGGTGCCGACTCCCCCGGCTCCGATGATCACCGCGGTGGCCTCCTGCAAGGAACGTCCCCTGCGGTGATCCCAGCGCCCGCTGACCATGTCCCGAGCGGCGCGATCTATTCCGCGCCATCTGGCGATGATGGAACCGACCGCGAGCTCCGCTGTGCTCTGCTCGTGCACGCCCGCCGCATTGCACAGCGTGACCCCCGCGGGCAGGTGCGCAAGGGCCGCATCGAAACCCACGGTCGGCAGTTGCACCACCTCGAGGTTCGCAAGCGAGGACATCCACTCGGGGTTCGGAGCGTCGATGTAGTCCGGCACGAAGAACCCGATGCTCGCGCAGGTGGACTCATCGGGGCGTTCACCGCTGCGGTAGCGCACGCAGTCGGTGAGGTCCTCCGGCGCGAGGAAATCCGGGACTAACGCGATTTCGCCGGGCACGCCTGCTATTCCTCGACTCCCAGGTGCGCCAGCAGCAAGGCGCGAACCTTCGCCGCGTCTGCCTGACCCTTGGTGGCCTTCATGACCGCGCCGACGATCGCACCGGCCGCTTGCACCTTGCCGCCGCGGATCTTTTCGGCGACGTCCGGCTGATCGGCGAGCGCCTGCTCGATGGCCGACATCAAAGTGGAATCGTCCCCGACCACCACCAAGCCCCGCTCGGCGATCACTTGGTCGACGTCACCCTCACCGGCGAGCACCCCTTCGAAGACGGAGCGTGCGAGTTTGTCGGTCAAACTGCCATCGGCGATCAGCGCTTCGACTCGGGCGATGTGCGCGGGGGTGATGCGTAGGTCCTCGAGCGCGACGCCCTGCTCGTTTGCGATCCGGGTGAACTCACCGGTCCACCACTTTCGGGCAGCACTTTGGTCGACCCCCGCTGCGATCGTCGCCTCGACGAGTTCGAGCGCTTCGGCGTTCACGAGGGTCTGCATCTCCAGATCGCTGATACCCCACTCGTCGCGAAGCCTGGCCCGCCGAGCCGAAGGCACTTCCGGCAGTGTCGAGCGCAGTTGCTCGATCCAGTCCTCGCTGGGAGCGACCGGCACGAGGTCGGGTTCGGGGAAGTATCGGTAGTCCTCGGCGTGCTCCTTGGATCGCCCGGGGGTGGTCTCGCCGGTGTCCTCGTGGAAGTGTCGGGTCTCCTGGATCACCCGATCGCCGCTGGTCAACACCGCAGCCTGGCGTTCGATCTCGAAGCGCACGGCGCGTTCCACCGAGCGCAGCGAGTTCACGTTCTTGGTTTCCGAACGAGTGCCCCATGGCGCGCCGGCCGGAGCCAGCGAGACGTTCACATCGCACCGAAGCGAGCCCTGATCCATTCGGACGTCGGAGACACCCAATGCGCGCATCAGGTCACGCAACTCAGTGACGTAGGCGCGCGCTACGAGCGGTGCCAGCGCACCGGCTCCGGCAATCGGCTTGGTCACGATCTCGATCAGCGGGATTCCCGCTCGGTTGTAATCGACCAGGGAGTAGTCGGCGCCGTGGATGCGCCCGGTGTCGCCTCCAGCGTGGGTCAGCTTGCCCGTGTCCTCCTCCATATGGACGCGTTCGATCTCCACCCGGAATTCGCGAGGGCCGTCGTCGGTGGCGACGACGACGTCGAGGTAACCGTCGAAGCACAGCGGTTCGTCGTACTGACTGATTTGGTAGTCCTTGGGCATATCCGGATAGAAGTAGTTCTTGCGGGCGAAGCGGCACCACGAAGCGATATCGCAATGCAAGGCCAAGCCCATCCGGATCGTCGATTCCACGGCTACGGCGTTGACGACCGGCAGGGATCCGGGCAGGCCGAGGCAGGTCGGGCACACCTGCGTGTTGGGCGAACCGCCGAACTCGGTTGCGCATCCGCAGAACATCTTGGAAGCCGTGCCGAGTTCGACGTGGGTCTCTAGGCCGAGGACCGGCTCGAAGGACTCCAGCGCCTGCTCGAAGGGCACCCGTGCAACAGCCGTGCTACCGCTCATAGGGCGGGCACCTCCTCGGTCAAGCCATGTCCCCAGCGATCCACCAAAGCGGCCTCGAGCGCACTGCCGACTCGATACAGCCGATCATCGCCCAGCGCTGGGGCCATGATCTGCAGGCCGACGGGCAAACCATCCTCCGGTGAGAGCCCCACGGGCACGGACATCGCGCAGTTCCCAGCCAAGTTGACCGGGATAGTCGCGATGTCGTTGAGGTACATCGCCAGCGGATCATCGAGCTTCTCGCCGAGCCGGAACGCCGTTGTGGGCGTTGTAGGCGAGATGAGCACGTCCACTTGCTCGAACGCCGTAGCGAAGTCCCGGGCAATAAGGGTGCGTACCTTCTGCGCCTGGCCGTAGTAGGCGTCGTAGTAGCCGCTGGAGAGCGAATAGGTACCGAGCATGATCCGGCGCTTGACCTCCGCGCCGAAGCCGGCCTCGCGGGTGCGGGACATGACCTCCTCGACCGAGGCGTCGCCGTCGTCGCCGGCTCGCAATCCGTACCGCATGCCATCGAAGCGCGCGAGATTGCTGGAGGCCTCGGCAGGAAGGATCAGGTAGTAGGCACCGAGTGCGTACTCGAAGTTCGGGCAAGAGACTTCCACCACTTCGGCACCGAGGTCGGTGAGTACCGCGACGGCTTCATCGAAGCGCTGTTGCACCCCCTGCTGGTAGCCCTCCCCACCGAGTTCGCGCACCAGCCCGATCCGCATGCCGCGCACATCGCCCGACCGGGCTGCCGCGACGACGTCCGGCACCGGGGCATCGATGGATGTGGAGTCGAGCGGATCGTGCCCGGCGATGACTTCGTGCAACAAGGCCGCATCGAGCACGGTGCGTGCGCACGGTCCGGCTTGATCCAACGACGACGCCAGCGCCACCAGTCCATAACGAGACACCCCGCCGTAGGTCGGCTTGACGCCGACGGTCCCGGTGACCGCAGCAGGCTGACGGATGGATCCTCCGGTATCGGTGCCCATCGCCAACGGCGCCTCGAATGCAGCGAGCGCAGCCGATGATCCGCCGCCGGATCCTCCGGGGATCCGATCCAGGTCCCAGGGATTGTGCGTGGGTCCGTACCCGCTGTGCTCGGTCGAGGAACCCATGGCGAATTCGTCCATGTTGGTCTTTCCCAAGATGACGACGCCAGCCGCCCGCAGCCGCTCGACCACGGTGGAGTCGTAGGGCGGGCGCCAACCCTCGAGGATGCGCGATCCGCAGGTGGTCGGCACGCCCTTCATCGTGAAGACGTCCTTCAACGCAAGCGGCACACCCGCCAGCGGGCCGAGTTCCTCCCCGGCTGCCCGACGGGTGTCGATTTCGGCCGCCATCGCCAGGGCGGCTTCTCGATCCACATGCAAGAAGGCGTGGACCTTGTCGTCGACTTCATCGATGCGTGCCAGGCACGCTTCGGTGACCTGCACCGAGGTCACCTCCCCCGCCTGCATCGCGGCCGAGAGCGTGGCGGCGCTTTGCCGCACCAGATCGCTATCCATCACCGGCGCCATCTCAACTCTCCCCGAGGATGCGCGGGACACGGAACCGATCGTCTTCCCACGCGGGCGCGCTTGCTGCGATCTCGTCTCGATCCACACCGGGGCGCACGAGATCGGGGCGGAAGGTGTTGGTGACTGGAATCGGATGCGATGTGGGCGGGATGTCCTGGGCCGTGACCTCCGATACCCGGGCAACGGCATCGACGATCGCCGAGAGTTGCTCGGCGTAATGATCGATCTCGCCTTCGGTCAATTCCAATCGGGCGAGGCGAGCGAGATGCTCGACCTCCGCGCGGGTGATGGCAGCCATGCCCTCATCCTTCCAGCACGGCATCGACACCTTGCTCGAGGAGCACATCGAAGGACTCGGCCGGGACCACCGGGACTCCCAACGAGGACGCCTTGTCGAGTTTGGATCCGGCGCTGTCGCCGGCCACGAGGACCGTCGTCTTGGATGAGACCGATCCGGTCACCTTCGCGCCGCGGGAAACGGCCGCGGCCGTTGCGTCTTCGCGGGTGTAGCCGGGCACGGATCCGGTGATTACGACCACCGCACCGGCCAGGGTCTGTTCCGGGGCATCCACACCGGCGGATTCGCCAGATCCACCCGTGGACGCATCGACCAAGACCACACCACCGCGTTGCCACTTATCGATGATCTCCCGATGCCACGCCTGCTCGAACCACTCCACGACCGCTTCGGCTATGACCTGTCCTACCCCGTCGACGGCAGCTAACTCCTCGGTGCCGGCTTCGGCGATCGCCTCGATGGATCCGAAATGCCGCGCCAAGGCCTGCGAGGCAGTCGGGCCCACGTGCCGGATCGACAGCGCCACCAGCATCCGCCACAACGGCTTGGTCTTCGCCTTCTCCAAATTGGCCAGCATCGTCTTGGCGTTCTCGGTCAATTGCCGGCCCGCCTCGCCCTTCGCCGGATCCCGGGTGAAGAACGGGCACTCGAGCAAAGCCTCGGAGTCGATCAGGAACAGATCGCCCATGTTGGCGACTACGCCACAGTCCAAGAGCGCGACGGCTGCCTTATAGCCCAGGCCCTCGATATCCAGCGAGCCGCGCGAGGCGACGTGGAACAAGCGCTCGCGCAACTGCGCCGGACAACCGGCGGTATTCGGACAGCGGATGTCCTTGTCGCCTTCACGTTCGGGGCGAAGTTCGGTTCCACATTCCGGGCAGTGTGTGGGCATCACGAAGTCGCGTTCGCTCCCCGTCCGCGCCTCGACGACCGGGCCGATCACCTCGGGAATGACGTCCCCGGCCTTGCGCAAGAACACCATGTCCCCGATGAGCACGCCCTTGCGCTGGACTTCGTATTGGTTGTGCAAAGTGGCCATCGAAACGGTGGAGCCGGCTACCCGCACCGGATCCATGACAGCGAAAGGAGTCACCCGGCCGGTGCGGCCGACGTTCACCGCGATGTCCAGTAAGCGCGTACGCACCACTTCGGGTGGGTACTTGTAGGCGATAGCCCACCGCGGTGCGCGGGAGGTCTCACCGAGGTCGGACTGCGCGGCGAAGTCATCGACCTTCACCACTACGCCGTCGATCTCGTGTTCGACATCGTGTCGGTGTTCGGCGTAGTACGCGATGTACTCGCGAACCTCGGCCCGCGTGCTGTGCACTTTCATCCGTTCACTCACCGGGATACCGAAATCCGCGAGCAGTGCATAGACCTCGCTTTGCGATCCGATGTCGATACCTTCGCGGGCACCGACGCCATGGGCGGTGAAACCAAGGGCCGCCAATCGACTTGCAGCAAGACCATAGTCGCGTTCGAGACGTTCGACCCGAGTGCGACCGCGTTCGGTATCGACTCCTCGGGCGGCCTGCAACTCCTCCCAGCGCTTATCCATGCGCTGGCGGATCGTTCCCGAAGCGGCATTGCGCGGATTGGCGAAAGGGGTGGCACCGACGGCCATCTGCTCGTCGTTGACTCGCTCGAAGTTGCGTGTGGAAAGGAACACCTCACCGCGGACTTCCACCAGCGCGGGCGGATCCTCGGCGGCCAACTCCGCCGGGATGGCGTCGATGAATCTCATGTTGTAAGTGATGTCCTCACCGGTGATTCCATCGCCACGGGTGGCCGCCGATGCGAGCTTGCCGTCCCGATAGACCAGATCGACGGCCAACCCGTCGATCTTGACCTCGCACAGCAAAGGCGGCAATGCGCCGAGCGCCTTGTCGACTCGATCGAACCAACTTTCGAGTTCGTCGTCATCGAACGCGTTATCCAACGAATACAGGCGAACCAAGTGTTCGACTGGATCGAACATCTCGGCGCGTTCACCACCGACGGTCTGCGTGGGTGACTCACCGCTCGCGAGTTCGGGGTGGGCCTGCTCGATCTCCTCGAGTTCGCGGAACAACCGGTCGTATTCGTCGTCGGCGATGGTCGGCCGCTCGGCTTGGTAATAGGCCGCACGCGCTGCATTGATCGCATCGACCAGTTCGCTCCACCGCTGGCGGACCGATGCTTGCGGGCGAACCCCGGACTCGGCGCCGTCAGCGGACATCGGCGTTCTCCTGCTCGTCGCGAACCACGGCTCCCACCCGCGCGCACGCGGAGATCGTCGCCCGGGCAGCTTCCATGGAGATATCGGCAAGTCCGCCATGCGGCGTGATGGCGATGTTCGCGGGCACCGAGGCGAATCCGTGCTCGGACATGAAGCCCCGCAAGCGCGCACTAAGGGCGGTGTCCCCGACTCGCTCGGTGGATCCACCCGGATCACCGCTACCTGCACTTCCCGAGCTTTCCGGGTTTCCAGCGAGGATCGGCACGCAGCCGAGCAGTAGCCCCACCCCCGCCTCCCAGGCACGCGGCAGCGCATCGTCGTCGAGTTGCTCGCGACCCAGATCCACGGCCAGCGCATCGGTTCCGGTATCACGAAGGAGGTCGACGGGCGCTTGCTGGGCATGGCACCGAATCACCACGCGAGCCCCGGCGGATTGGATCGCGGCGCTCACCGTGCGAAGTCGGTTCTGCACGACGCTCGGTTCCACGCTGCGATGCGTGAGGCGGCCGCTGCTCATGGGAACCCGCCCGGCGAGCACCCTGGGCACGACATCATCGTCGAGTTGAATAACCAGGGCGTCGTCGGCTATCCACCGCCGCAACCGCAGGACGAGGTCGCTAGCCGCCTGGGCCAACGCTTCGGTCAAGTCACCGACCGCACCGACATCGCGCAGTAACGCCTCTCCAGCAGGGTCGGAGATTTTCGTTGCGAGTGTCCACGGGCCGGCGATGGCCACCTTGATCGGTACCGCGTTACCCGAGCCAGCTGCGAACTCCTCGAGTGCGTCGATGTCCTCGGACAGGTAACCGCGAGCCCGCGCGAGCACCCGTTGCCCGGTGTGCCCGAGCCGCCAACCGGACGGTGTGGTTTCCACCTCGAAGGATCGATCGACCTCGGCAAGCAACGCAGCAGTACGCCCCACCGGATCGGCTCCCGGGCCACGCGCGGGCAACTCGACGAGTGGAATGAAGTCGGCGAACTCACCGGCCGCGACGTTCATCGCCTCTCGGGAGTCGACGCCGGGCATAGGGCCGATGCCCGTGGCGACCGCCGGGTAGGGCCAGGTACAGGGCTCGCTCACAGTGCGGGCTCGCTCACACTACGGCCGCGTCCCCGACGCGTCTGGTAACCGATATCCGTCCAGATCCCAGGGCCCGTGATCCGTCGTACAAGACCACGCTTTGACCGGTCGCCAGGCCACGAACGGGCTCGAACAACTCCACCTGCAGTGCCGCATCGAGCACCCGAGCGCGAGCCGGCACCCCCGGATGGTGTGCCCGCACCTGCGCGGTGACTTCACGCCAATCCCCCGACAGCCCCGGTCCGATCCAGATGACCTGGTCAGCGCTCAGCGCGGCGATATCCAATTGATCGGCCGGCCCGACGTAAACGGTGTCGGTGCTTTGGTCGACATCGACCACATAGCGGGGCCGCCCGTCCTCCCCGGGCGTGCGCAGATCCAAGCCGCGGCGCTGACCGATGGTGACGGTGAAGGTGCCACGATGCTCACCGAGTTCGGCGCCGCTCACCGAATCGACGATGCGGCCAGGGCGATGACCTATGCGATCGACGAGGAAATCGGCGGTCTTGCCGTCGGGGATGAAACAGATGTCATGGCTATCGGGCTTGCTCGCGGTACGCAGACCACGTTCCCGCGCTTCGATGCGCACCTCGTCCTTGACGGTATCGCCGAGTGGGAACACACAGTGGCTGAGTTGATCTTGGTCGATAACCGCGAGGACGTAGGACTGATCCTTCGCCTCGTCCACGGCACGATGCAGTTCGGGGCCGTGCGGTCCATCGAGCACCCGCGCGTAGTGACCAGTGGCAACGGCGTCGAAGTCCAGCGCCAGGGCTCGATCGAGCACGGCCTTGAACTTGATCTTCTCGTTGCACCGCAGGCAGGGGTTGGGTGTGTGACCTGCTTCGTACTCGGCAAGGAAGTCGCCGATGACGTCCTCAGCGAACTCAGCGGAGAAGTCCCACACGTAGAAGGGAATCCCCAACATGTCCGCGACGCGACGCGCATCGCGTGCATCGTCGATCGTGCAGCATCCCCGAGAACGCCCACCGGTGGACTTCGAGCGCGCGAGCGCTAAGTGCACGCCGACCACTTCGTGTCCGGCATCGACCATTCGGGCAGCCGCTACCGAGGAATCGACCCCGCCGGACAGCGCGGCGATAACCCGCATCAGATGGCCCGCATCAATCGGCCCGCCCCGAACTAGCACCAACGGACGTATGCATGGATGCCGAGACCGAACCGGCACGCCGGGCTCGCTCGACGACCCCGGGCAAGGCCTCCACCACTGCGTGGACGTCGTCCATGGTCGAGGTGCGGCCGAAACTGAAGCGCAAGGACGAGCGCGCGGTCCGCTCATCCACCCCCATCGCTAGCAGCACGTGACTCGGCTCGGGGATGCCGGCCGTGCAAGCCGAACCGGTCGAGCAATCCACTCCCGCGGCATCGAGCAGCATGAGAAGAGCGTCGCCCTCGGCCCCGGGGATGGAGACGTGGACGTTGCCGGGGAGCCGACCACCCTCGGTGATCGAATCGTCGGGGTCGGCTCCGTTGATGATGGCATCGGGAACTTCCCGCCGGATGCCCTCGATGAGAGCGGACTGCAAAGTGGAAACGCGGCGCGCATGCTCGCCTTGGTGCTCGACCGCGTAGTGCACAGCGGCCGCGAACGCAGCAGCACCGGCAGCATCGAGGGTGCCCGATCGGATCTCGCGCTCTTGTCCGCCGCCGTGCGCCACCGGCTCGACGGGGGTGTATGGATCGATGATCAACGCGCCGGTGCCTACCGGTCCGCCGATCTTGTGTCCGCTGATAGTCACTGCCGTAGCACCGACCTCGGACAGGTTCATCGGTAGTTGGCCGAGTGCTTGCACGGCGTCGGTGTGGAAGGGAACCGAGTGTTCGCGACACAACTGCGCGAGCTGCGCAACCGGTTGGACGGTGCCGACTTCGTTGTTCGCCCACATAACGGTGACCAGCGCCGTGCGCTCGGCATTCTCGGCCAGGAATCCCGCAAGGTCGTCCGTGCGCACCCGGGCGCGGTAATCGACATCGAGCCAGTGCGCCGCAGCCCCCTCGTGCTTGATGAGCCATTCGACGGGATCGAGTACGGCGTGGTGCTCGATCGACGAGGACACCACTATCGGTGCGTCGATACCAAGACGTCGGCGAGCGGCCCAGAACAAACCTTTGACAGCCAGGTTGTCGGACTCGGTTCCGCCGGAGGTGAACACGATCGCGGAAGGTCTGGTGCCGAGATCATCGGCGATCGACTCCCGGGCCTCTTCGACGATGCGCCTGGCCCCACGCCCGGAAGTGTGCAGGGACGACGGGTTGCCTACCGATTCGCTCGCGGCGAGCCATGCCTCCCGTGCAGGCGCCAGGAGCGGTGCGGTAGCCGCATGATCGACGAACGCCCGCCGCTTCGCACTACTTGCCACGTGGCGATGGTAGCCAGGGGGCTTCCCGGCTGCTCGTTATCCGGTGCCGGGCCGAGTATCGGTGCTTGGATCCATGCTTCGTCATGTACGTAGCGTCAACTCGAGCGCGACTCGATCTCCTCGGCCAGTTGCGGCACGACCTCGTGCAGATCCCCGACGACACCGAAGTCCGCCAGCTCGAAGATCGGCGCCTCGGCATCCTTATTGACGACGACGACGACCTTGGAGGTTTGCATCCCGGCCCGGTGCTGGATCGCACCGGAGATGCCGTTGGCGACGTACAACTGCGGGGAGACGGTCTTGCCGGTCTGCCCGACCTGGTACTGATGCGGGTACCAGCCGGCGTCGGTGGCAGCGCGGGACGCACCGACCGCACCGCCGAGGGAATCGGCGAGCCGCTCGATGATGGCGAAGCCTTCGGGCCCACCGACTCCGCGTCCGCCGGAGACCACGATCGCCGCCTCGGTCAATTCGGGGCGACCTCCCTGCTTGGCCACCGTGCGCTCGGTGACGGTCGCCTTCTTCGCGGATTCGCTAAGCGCGGTCGAGACCTGCTCGACGGTGCAGTTCGCGGCGGCCGGTTCGGGGGCAACGGAGTTCGGACGCACGGTGTAGATCGCAGTGCCGGTCAGGACGGTGGAATGCACGATGGTGCTGCCGCCGAATACCGACTGCGTGGCCACCCCTTCCGCGTCGATATCGACGGCGTCGGTGATCACCCCGCTGCCGGTGCGCACGGCAAGGCGGCCGGCCGCTTCCTTGCCGTCGGCGCTCGAGGGAACCAGCACCGCGGCCGGTGCCAGCGAAGCGACGAGGTCGGTGAGGACATCGACTATCGGGACGACCGGATGGTCGGTCATCTCGTCGGAGTCGGCGGCGTACACCGCGGTTGCTCCGTACTCACCCAACGTCGCTGCGGCATCGCCGGCGCCGGAGCCGAACCACACGCATACCGGCTCGCCGAGTCGGCGCGCGAGGGTGAGCAGTTCCAAGGTGGTCTTCTTGACCGAGCCGGTTTCGCGATCGTGCTCGGCGAGGACGAGGACAGGTGCCATGGCGCGTTCCTTCCTAGATGAACTTGTGCTCGGTGAGGTAGGTGGCAAGTCGGCTTGCCCCGTCGCCTTCATCGGCGATGACGGTGCCGGCTGCCTTAGCCGGACGTGCAGCGAAATCGCGAACGCCGCTCCAGGCGGCCGCTTGGCCGACGGCCGCGGGTTCAAGCCCGAGATCGGCGATGCCGATCGTTTCCACCGGCTTCTTCTTCGCCGCCATGATCCCCTTGAAGGACGGGTAGCGCGGTTCGTTGATCTTCTCCACCACGCTCACCACAGCGGGTAGCTGCGCGGTCACGGTGTCGAAGCCGTAGTCGGTCACTCGCTCGATGGTTACCTCGTTGCCCGAGATGCTCACCCGCTGGGCGAAGGTCACCTGGGCGAGGCCGAGTCGTTCGGCCACCATCGCGGGGATGACGGACATGCGGGCATCGGTGGATTCGGAGCCGAAGACGATGAGGTCGAAGCCCTTGTCGGCCAAGGCCGCGGCGAGCACCGCGGACGTGGCGATGGCATCGGATCCGTGCAGGGCGTCGTCGAGGACGTGTATTCCGGCATCGGCGCCCATGGACAGCGCCTTGCGAACGGTCTCCGCGGCCCGCTCCGGACCCATCGACACCACGGTCACTTCACCGCCGTGGGCTTGGGCGATCTGCAGGGCTTCTTCCACCGCGTACTCGTCGAGTTCATTGAGCACGCCGTCAGCAGACGCCCGATCGAGGGTGGAGTCCTCGGCCTTCAGGGCCTTCTCCGCCCAGGTGTCGGGAACCTGCTTGACACATACCGCGATCTTCATGTCTGTCCCCTCGCTGCCTGCCGGTGGCCTTCGAAGCCTGGTCCGAACATTGTCACTCAACCCTATGTTACTCGCCAGTAACAAGTGTGCATCTTCGTCCCGACGGAGGATTACGCTCACCCACGTGCCCGGTTCGCAGCCCTCCGGTCTGCCCATCACCGGCGAGCGGACGGTTCCCGATGTGGCCGAGGAGAACTACTGGTTCCGTCGGCACGAGGCCTGCTACCGATGGGCGCTGGACTACGTATCCGACTATCGGGCTCGCGCCGTGCTCGATGCCGGCACCGGCGAGGGATTCGGGGCGGCCATGGCCGCCGCCCGCGGGCACCTGGTCACCGCCGTGGAACTCGACGACGCCGCCGCCACCCACGCCCACCTGCGCTACCCCGATCTCGACGTGGTGCGCGCGAACCTAGTGGCGTTGCCCTTGCGCTCGCACGCTTTCGATGCCTGCCTATCGCTGCAGGTCATCGAACACATCTGGGACGTACCGGCCTACCTGGCCGAACTGCTGCGCTGCACGGTCGGCCCGGTCATCCTCAGTACGCCGAACCGACCCGTGCACTCCCCCGGCCTAGCGCCTGGCGCAAGACCGGACAACCTCTTCCACGTTCGCGAGTACGACATAGCCGAATTGGAGGACCTCCTGCGCCCGCATCTGCAGGCCACCGCTCGTCGAGCCGCATATTTCGGCCTTCGCCACGGGCCAGTTATCGCAGGCTGGGAGAAGCGAAACGGCTCGTTGCCGGCAAGGCTTGCGAACGGCCCGGCTCCCGACTTCGCCGAGGCGGTGCGCGAGCGGGATTTCGTCATCGAACCGTTCACCCGCGTGCGAGCCGGCGAATACCTCGATCTGGTGAGCGTGCTGTGACGGCGCCGCGAGTAGGCCGGCTGGCGATCGTGTTGCACTCCCACGTCCCGTGGCTCCTTGGCCACGGCATCTGGCCGGTGGGCGAGGAGTGGCTTCGTCAAGCGTGGGCGCATGCATACATCCCGCTCGTGGCGATGTTGCGCGAGCGGGCCGAGCAAGGACG
Organism: uncultured Rubrivirga sp.; assembly: GCA_964550285.1. Taxonomy (GTDB): domain Bacteria; phylum Actinomycetota; class Actinomycetes; order S36-B12; family S36-B12; genus S36-B12. The sequence continues at coordinate 15,523 of CAZJYN010000017.1, read as the reverse complement.
CAAGGATCTACTCACCCTCGGGGTCACGCCGGTGTTGGCAGCGCAGTGGGATAACGCCGCCTCGATCACCGAACAGCAACGCTGGATCGCCGATTGGGCCACCCGTGCCACCGGCAAGGGACTCAGCGCGCAAGCGGCAGGCGACCCCATCGCAGCGCAGGACGCCACGAGGCACTTTCGTGCGGCGAAGGCGGCGATGGAGGAGTTCACCAACCACTGGCAGGCGGGTGGATCCGCCGCGATACGACCGCTCGTGGACTCCGGCGCGGTGGAACTGCTCGGTGGCCCGGCAACGCACGCATTCACCCCGCACTTGCTCGAACCGATCGCCGATCTTGCGCTGGCCAGCGGCCTCGCCGATACGACCGTTCGCATCGGCGCGCGTCCACGAGGCATCTGGGCTCCCGAATGCGCCTATGCACCCGGGCTCGAGGAGCACTACCAGCGCCACGGGATCGGTCACTTCGTGATCGACGGTCCCACCCTGCCGTCTCGTCATCTCTCGCTGCATCGGCCGTACTTGGTCGGGGATACGCAAGTCGTCGCCTTCGCGCGTGATCTCGACGTCACCTACCGGGTGTGGTCACCGCGCAGCGGCTACCCCGGTAACCGCTGGTATCAGGACTTCCACAGTTACGACCACGAGTGGGGCTTGCATTCCTCACGCGTGACCCGGCGAACGTCGGGCAGCAAAGCGCCGTACGACCAACAGCGCGCCTTGGAACAGGTACGAATCGACGCCGATGATTTCCTCGACGCCGCCCGAACCCGAATGGTCGAAAGCAACGAGGCCGATCCGATCTTGGTGGTCGCCTACGACACCGAGTTGTTCGGCCACTGGTGGCACGAGGGTCCGCAGTTCCTGGCCACCGTCTTGGACTCAGCGCACTCCTACGGTATTCAGACGACGACTCTCGCGGCTGCCAGCCAGCAGGCCACCGAACGCGTGGACCTGCCGGCGGGAACATGGGGATCGGGCAAGGACTCACGAGTGTGGGAAGACGGCGAGGCCGGAGCGTTGCGAGATCGTGGTCGGGCCGCTTCCTACGCGGTGCTAGATCACCTACGACGACTCCCCGACGACCGGCAGCTCACGCGCCAGCCCACCGGTGATGCGATCGTCACCGAACTGCTGTTGGCCCTGGCGAGCGACTGGGCCTTCATGATCACCAAGGATTCGGCGGCGCAATACGCGCGCGGTCGCTCCCACGACCACTTCACGAGACTCGCCGACATGCTGCGCGCGGTACATCACGATCCAGCGGCCACCTTCAGCGATGACCGCTTGCCCTTCATCGATGCTCGACGTCTGGGTAGTTGACGCAAAGGCGCATCAACTTTCTCCGCGCATGCGTCGTTCGGTTGCTTCCCGCGCTTTGCGTGCCATGTCTTCGACATCGATCCGCCGCTGCTCGGCTTGCGCCTCCACATCCTTGCGATCCTTGACGACGACCGCCGGCGCACCCGCCGCGATAACGAACGCTGGAAGGTGTCCACGAACCACCGCATTCGCGCCCACCACGGTGCCCTCTTCGATAACGCTCCCGCGAAGCACGGAGGCCTTCACGCCCAACCAGACGTCCGGCCCGATCATTACCGGGCTCTTGACCAGTCCCTGCAGCCGAATCGGCACGGTGGTCGACTCGGTCCGATGATCGAAATCGCCGATATAGACCCAATCGGCGACGATGCTCTGCGCACCAATCGACACCTCAAGGTGGCAATTGACGGTGTTTTCCTGGCCGAAGACGCACTTATCGCCGATCCGCAAGGTGCCCTCGTGACAACGCAACACCGTCCCATCCCCGAGATGCACCCAGCGGCCCAGGATGATGCGACCGAGGCCGCGTCGTCGCTCGAACTTCACGCCCTTTCCCAAGAACACCGGGCCGGTGACCACTACGTCCGGGTGTGTGATCCGCAGGCGAACGAAGCGCAAGTAGCGCACTAGGTACCAGCGTGACCAGGCCCGGTTGCGCAGGATCCAGCGCCAGGTCGCCAGGCCCCACCACCGCCACGTCATGGCAACTCGTGCAAAAGGTTGAGATGGCTCGGGATCGCTGTCGGTGACCACTGTCGGCCATCGGCACCCCGCCTGTCGCTGTTGCGGGGAATCGACTCGTAGGCCGCGACCGTTTGCTCGGCGATCGAGGGCCAACCGTGTCGCGTTCGCACGTACTCGAATGCACTGTCCACCCGCCTACGAGTCTCCACGTGATCGCCCAGGGCCGTTCGCACCGCCTGGGCCAGGGATGCCGGATCTCCGGGCATGAAGCCGAACCCGTGTCGGTCATCATCGAGGAATTCCACGAGTCCACCGGTACGGGCGGCCACGACCGGGGTGCGCACCGCAGCTGCCTCGAGCGCGACGATTCCGAAGGGTTCGTACAAGGACGGCACCACGGCAACATCCGCCGCATCGACCAGCGCACGCAATTGAGCCTCCGGTAACCAGCCGGTCACGTGCACACGCCCACCCACCCGCTTGCGGCGCGCGAGTTCCTCGAGCGCATCGGATTGGGATCCGCGCCCGGCGAGCACGCACTGCAGATCCGGGAAACTGCGCCGCAATCGGGGCAGCGCCTCGATGAGAGTGTGCGCTCCCTTCTCCCACTCCAATCGCCCGGTGTGGACGATGAGTGGTTCGCCGTACTCCCGCCGGATCTCCTCGCGCTGTTCCACATCGACCAACAGGGCGGATACATCGACGCCGTTGGGGATCACCGTGGCGTCGGGCATGTCGAACAAGCGCTGGACTTCCCACCTCATGTGTCGACTGCAGACGATCACTCGATCGGCTTCGTGCGCCGACCAGCCCTCGACGCTGTGGATGGAACGCGACAACGGCCCCGGTAACCACCCTTGGTGGCGCCCGGCCTCCGTCGCGTGGATGGTGTGCACCCAAGGGACCCCGAGTGCGGTACGCAAGATCGACGCAGCATGCGCTGTCAGCCAATCGTGTGCGTGCAGTACGTCCGCGTTGACACAGGCGGACATCCCGACGCGAGCAAGCGCGGAGTTCAATCCGGCGACCCAACCGAGCAGGGTGTCTGCTTCGAATGCCACGTGCGGTGCGTCCCGCACCACGCGAACGATGCGCACGCCTTCGAGGGTCTCCTCGGTCGTAACAGGCGCGGTGTCTTCGGCCTCGATGCCGACGTGGGATAGCACCGTCACCTCATGACCGGCTCGGGCTTGTTCCCGCGCGATGGCATGCACATGGCGACCCAGGCCGCCGTAGACGACCGGGGGGTACTCCCACGACAAGTGACAGATGCGCACTACGGGCGCACCCCGGTGACGCAGACGTTGTAGAACCATCCACTCGGCACGATTCGAGACCACACGGCTCGGTCAACAGCGTTGAAGCGTTGCCAACTCCGATAGGCGAACATCGCCCACCCCCAGCCGAGCGCTTCGCCAGGCACCGCCGCTTCGAAGGTACGCACCGGCCAACCGAACCAGGCCGCCGTGAGTTCCTCGGTGTTGGTGCGAACATCCACCGCACCCGCACGCATGCACAGCGCAGCCAACCGGTCGGGTTCGAAGGTGTGCAGATCGACGACGGCTTCCAGGGCTGCTGCACGCGATGAGGCATCGAGTTCCGCCGGGTCACGCGCCCAGGTACCGCGGAGCATCGGCAACGACGTGACCTTCCGGGTGGTCCACCAAGTCGCCTGGGACAGCCGACGAGCCACGACATCGCCTCGACGGGTGGGTTCCCCGCAGATGACGAAGCGTCCTTCGGGAGTAAGTACCCGCAAGATCTCGCGCAACGCCTGTTCGACATCGGGTATGTGGTGCAAGAACGCGTGGCCGACGACGAGGTCGAAGGAACCGTCGGCGAAGGGCAAGGCCTCGACGTCGGCAACCTGCCCGGTGACGTCCAAACCGAGTTGCCGACCGTTGGTCACCGCGGTTTGCACCATATTGCTCGAGATATCGGTCACGACCCCGGTTTCGGCCACGCCCGACTGCATCAGGTTCAACAAGAAGAAGCCCGTGCCGCCACCGATCTCCAACGCGCGCTGGGCCGTGCCGGCCATTTCCTCGCCTACAGCGCGATCGAACAGTTCACGCGCGTAGGTGATGCAGCGTTCGTCGTAGGAGATGCTCCACTTGTCGTCGTAAGTGCCCGCCTCCCAATCGTGGTAGAGCACGTTGGCGAGTTTGGGATCGCTCCAGGCGGCGTCGATCTGCGGGTCGTCCATCGCCTGATCGTCAGACCTCAACGGCCCGTGAACTCGGCCTGTCCGGGGCCGTTCTCCAGGAACGATCGCATCCCCACCTGCTGATCCTCGGTCGCGAACAACGCGGCGAAGTGCGCACGCTCGATCTCCAGCCCAGTGGCCAGGTCGACTTCCAGCCCGTAGTCGATCGAGGCCTTCGCAGCCCGTAGCGCCAGCCGCGGACCGGCGGCCAGCGCACGTGCCCACTGCCAGGCGGCATCGAAGACGTCATCCGGTGGTACCACCCGGTCCACCAAGCCGATGGACAGTGCCTCGTCGGCGGAAACGAAACGGCCGGAGAAGACCATTTCCTTGGCCCGCGCCGGCCCGACCAACCGCGGGAGTCGCTGGGTGCCGCCCGCGCCGGGGATGATGCCAAGCGCGATCTCGGGTTGACCCACCTTGGCGTTGTCCCCCGCCACGCGGAAGTCGCAGCACATCGCGAGTTCGAGTCCCCCGCCGAGGGCGTATCCGGTGATGGCGGCGATGGTCGGGTGTCCTATCGCGGCAACGGCGGCGAAGGACTGCCGTAACGCCTGGGATGCCAGCGCCATGTCGGCGTATTCCATCGTGGACATCTCCGCGATATCGGCCCCGGCGGCGAAGACCTTCGGTCCGCCGTAGATAACCGTGGCGCCCACGGTGGCATTCGCCGAGACTTCCTCGGCGGCCGCTCGGATCTCGCCTTGAATCCGGCCATCGAGTGCGTTCATCGGTGGACGATCGAGTCGGATGGTCGCCACGCTGTCCTCGATCTCCACGTTCACGAATTCAGCCACATCGCTCCCTTCGCCTGGCCTACTTCACCTGGCTTACCTCAATCAGCCGCCTGCGCGAGCGTAGCCCTCACCGACCATTCGGTGTTCGCTTACGCGGTAGCGTCCCACCGTGCTAGAGCGTGCGGCAGCGCAGTTGGCCTCCCCCGCCTGGCATCCGTGGGGGTGGGACCCCCTTGGAGTGCACCTCGAGGAATCCGGCGTCGTCAACGCAGCCTTGTGGGCCGAGGGCGCCGACCGGGTCGAGTTGTGCGTGTTCGACGACGCCGGAGTGGAGACACGCATCGATCTGCCCGACCGACTGCACCACGTCTTCCACGGCCGCATCGAGGGGGTGCCCGCCGGCACCCGCTACGGCTTTCGGGTGCACGGGCCCTGGGATCCGGCACACGGCAAGCGGTGGAACCCGAACAAGTTGCTGGTGGATCCCTACGCCCGAGCGATCGACGGCGAGTTCGTCTTGGACCCGGCGGCCTTCGATCACGTCCCCGGCGATACCAACGCCCGCAGCGAACTCGACAGCGCCGGGGTCGTGCCCCGCGGGGTAGTGGTCGACGATGCCTTCGATTGGGGTACCGATCGCCTGCCACAGATCCCTTGGCCGAACACCGTCATCTACGAAACACACATACGCGGATTGACGATGACGCACCCGCAATTGCCAGCGGATCTCCGTGGCACCTTCGCGGGCCTCGCGCACCCCGCGATCATCGAACACTTAACCGGTCTGGGTGTTACGACCATCGAGTTACTGCCCGTCCATCACTTCGTCTCCGAAGTGCACCTCCTGCGCAGTGGTCTGACGAACTACTGGGGTTACAACACCATCGGGTTCCTCGCTCCGCATGCGCGCTACTCGAGTGCTGGTGGCAGCGGAGGTCAGGTAGCTGAGTTCAAGCAGATGGTGAAGACGCTGCATGACGCAGGATTGGAAGTGATCATCGACGTCGTCTACAACCACACCGCCGAGGAAGGGATCGATGGACCGACGCTTAGTTTCCGCGGTATCGGCAACGACGACTACTACTACTTAACCGATAGCGGTGCTCGTTACGTCGACTACACCGGATGCGGCAACAGCCTGGATGCCTCGCATCCGCACGTACTGCAGTTGATCCTCGATTCGTTGCGCTATTGGGCGACCGAGATGCACGTGGACGGCTTCCGCTTCGACCTGACTTCCACACTCGCCCGCTCCCTCGACGACGTCGACATGCTCGGCAACTTCATGACGGCGATCGGGCAAGATCCCGTGCTGCGTCGGTTGAAATTGATCGCCGAACCGTGGGACATCGGCCCGGGCGGCTACCGGGTCGGTGAATTCCCGGTGCTGTGGGCCGAATGGAACGATCGCTTCCGGGATACCACCCGCCGTTTTTGGCGCGGCGATGTCGCCTTGCGCGAACTCGGCTGGCGCCTAACCGGCTCCGCGGACCTGTACGCACCCGATGGCAGGCGACCTTTCTCCTCGATCAATTACGTCACTGCGCACGACGGATTCACGCTACGAGACCTCGTCAGTTACGAGCACAAGCACAACGAGGACAACGGCGAGGACAATCACGACGGCACCGACAACAACCTCTCAGCGAACTACGGGCACGAAGGCGAAACCGATGATCGGCAAATAAACGAGATCCGACATCGACAGATGCGCAACATGCTGCTGACCTGCGTCCTCGCATCCGGCGTGCCGATGATCTCCGGTGGTGACGAGATCGGCAGAACCCAGCGTGGGAACAACAACGCCTACTGCCAGGACAACGAAATCAGTTGGTACGACTGGGACCTCGCCGATTGGCAGGTGCAGTTACTGGATTTCACGCGCAAGTTGTTGAGGCTTCGCAGGGACAACCCTGCTTTCCAGCGCCGACACTTCTTCACCGAGGAAGCCGGAGCTGAGCGGGACGTGATCTGGTGGCATGCGAATGGGCGGGAGTCCACCCAGGACGACTGGAACGACCCCGAACAGCGCTGCTTGGGCATGGTCGTCTCCAACACCGTCGGTACTTCGCGCAAGCCCAAGCACGCGACCACCGGCTTCCTGCTGGCCTTCAATGCCTTCGACCATGTCGTGGACTTCCGGCTACCCGAATCCTTCGCCGAGGCCGGCATCGTGCTGCACACCACCGAGCATCCTCCGGCTATGGCGCACGGTGTACTAGAGCTTGCAGCCCGTTCCGCCGTAGTGCTCTCCCGACCATGAGACGCGGATTCCCGACTCGCGAATAGGCTTTCGGTATGGAGTTTCGACATCTAGGCCGAAGTGGACTCAAGATCAGCGCCCTGACCTACGGCAATTGGATTACCCATGGCTCGCAGGTCGATGACGCCACCGCGCACGCGACTATCCACGCCGCCCTCGATGCCGGCATCACCACCTTCGACACCGCCGACGTCTATGCCGGAACGCGGGCCGAGGAAGTGATGGGTGCCGCTCTGCGCGGCCAACGACGCGAGGGCTTGGAGATCTTCACGAAGGTCTACTGGCCCACCGGGCCGGGTGTGAACGACCGAGGCCTATCCCGCAAGCACATCATCGAGTCTTGCGAGAACTCGTTGCGTCGCCTGCAGACCGACTACGTGGACCTGTACCAGGCACACCGATTCGACTACGAGACCCCACTCGAGGAGACCCTTCGGGCCTTCGACGATCTCGTGCGCCAGGGAAAGGTTCTCTACGTCGGCGTTTCGGAGTGGAAGGCCGAGCAGATCCGCGAGGCAGTCGCCATCGCGCAGGACATGGGCTTCGACCGGATCATCAGCAACCAGCCGCAGTACTCGATGCTCTATCGGGTCATCGAGTCCGAAGTCGTTCCCACCTGCGAGGAACTCGGCGTCAGCCAAATCGTGTGGTCGCCCATGGCTCAAGGAGTCCTGACCGGCAAGTACCTGCCGGGCAGTCAGCCACCGGCGGGCACCCGCGCCTCCGGCGGCGAAGGTGCTCGGATGATCGAACGGTGGATGAGCGACGACGTCCTACAAGCCGTCCAGCGGCTCGTCCCGATCGCCCAGGACATGAATCTGTCTTTATCCCAACTAGCGATCGCCTGGGTGCTTACCAACAGCAACGTCGCCGCGGCCATCATCGGCGCCTCGCGGCCCGAGCAGATCGACGAGAACGTCAAGGCCGCCGGTGTCACGCTTCCCGACGACGTCATGAGTGCCATCGACTACGCCCTCGGTGATCTCGTCGTCACCGATCCCGCACTCACCGAATCCCCCAATCCCCGACCGTAAGGAACGCTCATGGGCTGGATGTGGACCTACGAAAGCGCCGGCGGTGGCCCGGTCACGCCCCGACCGGCCGCCGCGACCAACGAGGAATTCGCGCAACAAGCGGACGCCGAATCCTGGCTCGGGGAAGCCTTCCGTGAGTTGCTGGAACAAGGAGTCGACCAGGTGACCTTGCTGCACGACGGCGCTATCGCGTACTCGATGAGCTTGCACCCACCACAATGATCGACATTTCAACCACAATGCCTGTGCGCGGGTCCTTTGACACCCGCGGGTATTCGTGGTCGTATTCGCAACACAACTGAATGCACGCGCTCGATGTCCAGGGGAAGCCGGTGTGAATCCGGCGCTGTCCCGCAACCGTGAGTCCTCCCGCTGGTAAGCAAAGAGGACAAGTCGGAGCACCTGGCGAGCGCGAGCGGCTCCATCCGTCGAGGTAACGGGACGAGTCCACGGGTCACCCCCTGACACGTCCCTCATGCCGATCGCATGAGGGACTTCTTGTTGGGCGCTGGTGCTCGCCGAGGGCGACGCTCCGGACCGCTCACCACAAGGAGGTTGACCCTTGGTCACCCGAAAGTTCACCGCTGTCCTCGCCGCTGTGGCGTCGGCAGCCCTCGCGGCAACGCTTCTCGCCGCACCTGCACAAGCCTCAGATACCGGGCTCTACGGATCCCCGGACCCTTCCGCCGATGGCGTCTACCGGCAATCCCTTGCCATCCTCGGGCTCACCGCGGTGGGTGTCGAACCGGCCGCCAGCGCCGTCCAGTGGCTCGTGGACCAACAGTGCGCCGATGGCAGTTTCCAGTCCTACCGAGAAGACGCCTTCGTGCCGTGCGCGCCGAGCGATCCCGAAGCGTTCACCGGCCCGGACACCAACTCCACGGCGCTCGCCGCGATGGCCCTGCAAGCAACCGGCGAGCAGCGCGCCGCCACCCGGGCCGCACAAGCCCTCATCGATGGCGCGGAAGAAGCCCGTCGTACGGCAGCTTGGCCGTACAACTTCGGCGGCACTCCCGATGCCAGTAGCACCGGCCTGGTCGTTGCGGCACTGCAGTCGGTCGGGGCGAACACCACCGCCATCGCCGACGGCAAGCGTTGGCTACGGCAACGAATCATCGGGTGTTCGCGCAAATACGGCGGCGCGCTACGCAATGACACGACCTCGCCGGCCGCGAACAACTTCGCCACCGCGCAGGGACTGCTGGGGCTGACCGGTGCCCTACCGGTGACCGGTGCGGCCGATCCAGCCGGCAATCCCGACTGCTCCGGACCGGCCATTTCGCGGGTGTCCAGCTACTTGGCACGCACCCTGACGCGCGACGGCGTATTGATCTACTCCGGATTCGGTGGAAGTGACTACGGCTCCACCGCGGCGGCGGTCGTCGCACTCGGTGAGGCCGGCCTCGGCAGGCGGGGCATCAACCGCGCCGTAGCGACCTTGGAGCGAACAGCCGAAGCGTGGATCTCCACCGACGACGGCGACAGCGTGGGCGCAGCCGGATGGTTGCTGATGGTGGCCGAGTCCGCAGATGAGGACCCGCGCTCGTTCGGCGGAGTGGATCTCGTGCGCACCATCACCGGCAGCATCCGTTGATCGCACGGGCGACGACGCGCGCCGTACTCGCCTTCGCAATGGTGGGTGCGGTGGGCGTCGTCGCCCCGAGCGCTGGTGCCGAAACCGGCTATCGGTACTGGTCCTACTGGAACGCCACCGATAGCAACTGGACGTACGCAACCGAGGGAAGCGGTACCCGGGTTCCGCTCGATGGCGCGCTCGAGGGTTGGCGTTTCGGTATCGCTGGGCAGGAGTCCTTTATCGAACCGTCCGTTCCCGCCGACTTCGACGCGATCTGCGCGCAACAAGATCAGGTCGAGGGGTCCAAGCGTGTTGCGGTGGTCATCGATCCGGGCTCGCCCGCCCAAGCCCCCGACGGCGAGGCTCCAGGGCCCGTGCGCACCGAGTGCGTCGTCGCGGAATTGAACGCAACGGGCTACCAGGTGCTCTCCGAAGTAGTAGACGTGCGCACCGACGCCGGTTTCGTATGCGGACTGGACGGATACCCGGCCGCGGAGTGTGCCCCGCTAGTGGAGATTCCCGAGGTGACGGGAGTCGATTCCCCTACCGATCAGATGACCGACGACGTATCTGACTTGGAAACGGCAACCACTGCGAGTGTCGAATCGACGGGCCCGCCGGATACCGGAACTCCCCTCCTCACCGCAGCAGTCATCTCGCTGCTCGCACTCCTCGGCTTCGGCATCTGGCGACGCCGCCGGCGCAGTCGAAGCAGTCGAAGCAGTCGAAGCAGTCGAAGCAACCAAAGCACCGGGTCGACATGACCACGATCACCGGACAGGTATCGGCCACCGATCGCTCGCGCACCTACCCGGGCGAGCCACGCTGGCTGCACCCGATGGCCTGGTGGTCCTGGGCCATCGGGTTGGCGATCGGCGCCAGCATGACCACGAATCCCCTGCTGCTCGTCGGGATCGTCGTCGTCGCTGCGCTTGTCGTCGATCGCCGCAAGCCCCAGGCTCCTTGGGCCCGATCGTTCGCGTTCTTCCTGCGGATCGCGGTCTTGATCGTGGTCATCCGGGTCATCGCGCAGATCCTGTTCGGCGCACCCACCGGAACGCTGGCGGTCTTATCCCTACCGGCGCTCACGCTCCCGGAGTGGTTCGCCGGCGTGCGGCTCGGCGGCACCGTCATGCTCGAGCCCCTCCTGCAATCGGTGTACGACGGGCTGCGGCTCGCGGCGATCATCGTGGCGATCGGTGCTGCCGGCTCGCTGGCGTCACCGGCGCGGGTGCTGAAGTCCGTCCCCGCTGCCGTCTACGAGGTAGGCGTAAGCGTGGTGGTGGCCTCCACCTTCCTGCCCCAGCTAGTGGCGGACGTCTCCCGCGTGCGGGCGAACCGACGCCTACGCGGGCGTAGGGAGAAGGGGGTACGCGCAGTGGCCGGGACGATGATGCCCGTCTTGCACAGCGCAATGGACCGCTCGATCACGCTGGCTGCGGCGATGGATTCGCGCGGCTACGGCCGCACCGCGGATCGCTCCACCGCGGACCGGCTGCGCACCGGCGTGGCACTGCTGGCCGGAATCGTTGCGATCGTGGTCGGGCTGTTCTTCCTGCTGGGAACCGCCTCACGCGACTGGGAGAACTGGGGCTTGGCGATCGTGGCTTTCGGAATCATCAGCGCTGCGGCGAGCCTCGCCTTCGCTGGCCGCCGCAGCACCCGTACTCGCTACCGGCCCAACGACTGGCGACGAGCCGATCTATGGACGCTCGGCTGCGGAGCCTTGACGGCCATCGCCTTCGCCGCCGCCGCTCGACTGGATCCGCTTGGAATGGCGACATCCACGCAGCCACCAACCTGGCCGAGCCTTCCGCTACTGGCAGTGGTCGGACTCGTCGTCGCTGCGCTACCGGCCTACTTCACGCCACTTCCCCCGAAGGACGAGCGATGATCGAATTCGACGACGTCTCCATCCGCTACGAACCCGAGGGCCACGACGTCCTGACCGGGGTCGACTTGGCCATCGCCGAAGGGGAATTCGTCCTAGTCGTCGGCGGCACGGGAAGCGGCAAGAGCACACTGTTGTCGAGCATCAACGGACTTGTCCCGCACTTCACCGGTGGCGTCCTGCGCGGGGAAGTGCGCGTCGACGGGCGCAGCACCCGAGACCACCGGCCGCGCGATCTCGCCGACGTCGTCGGGGTGGTTCCCCAAGATCCGCTGGCCAGCTTCGTCACGGACACCGTGGAGGAGGAACTCGCCTACACGATGGAGTGCTTGGGGCTAGCGCCCGAAGTGATGCGGCGTCGGGTCGAGGAGACCTTGGACCTGCTCGGGCTCGAGGAATTGCGGAACCGCCCGCTGCGCACCCTCAGCGGTGGGCAGCGGCAGCGCGCAGCGATCGGTGCGGTGCTTACCGCCCACCCGCGGATCCTGGTTCTCGACGAACCCACCTCGGCACTGGATCCCGGAGCGGCCGAGGAAGTGCTCGCGGCGTTGCATCGCCTGGTCCACGACCTCGGCATCACCGTCGTGATGGCCGAGCATCGACTAGAGCGGGTGGTGCAGTACGCCGATCGCGTGATCGAACTCAGCGGCCCCGGGCAGCCGATCGCCATCGGTGAACCCACGGAGATCATGGCCACCGCGCACATCGCACCGCCGGTGGTGCACCTTGGCCGGGTTGCCGGTTGGCACCCCACACCGATCACGATCCGAGATGCCCGCCGTCAGGCCGACACCCTGCGCACACTGCTCACCGGCCAGGTACCGGCGATCCGCGCGGTGCCCGATGCAAGCGCCGGCCAGGTTGCCAGCGTCGACGCCCTGCAGATCCACCACGGAGCGGTGCTGGCACTTCGCGATGTCGATCTGCGCGTGGATCGAGGTGACATCGTCGCGCTGATGGGTCGAAACGGCGCCGGCAAGTCCACATTGCTGCACACCCTGGTCGGCGGGCTGGCTCCCTCGCGCGGATCGGTCGATGTAGACGGCGCGGATCCGCGAGGCCTGGCCGGCCCGGAACTGCTCACGCGAGTGGGCTTGGTTCCCCAAGACCCCGCCGATCTACTGGAGGCCGCGACCGTGGCGGCCGAGTGCGCGGCCTCGGACCGAGATGCCGGATGCGAACCCGGCACTACCCGAGCCATCGTCGCGTTGCTCGCTCCTGAGGTGACAGATCCCACGCATCCGCGCGATTTGAGCGAAGGACAGCGTTTGTTGCTGGCCTTGGCGATCATCCTGGCCGCCCGGCCGCGCCTGATCTGCCTCGATGAACCCACCCGCGGCCTGGACTATCCGACCAAGGCCCGACTCGCCGCCATCTTGACCGACCTAGCCGAAGCCGGGCACGCGATCGTGTTGGCAACGCACGACGTCGAACTCGCCGCCGAGGTTGCTACCCGTGTGGTCATCCTCGCCGATGGCGAGGTGGTGGCCGATGGACCGACCTCGCAGGTGGTGACCTCCTCTCCGATGTTCGCTCCGCAGGTCAGCAAGGTGCTCAGTCCCCAACCGTGGCTGACGGTCGGGCAGGTCCAGCGCGCGCTGGATAACTTGGAGGGCACGGCATGAGCGCACCTGCCACCACTCGCGCGAACTACCAACGCACCGCGCGTGCGGTTCCCATCGGCCTGCGATCGGCGATCGCTATCGCCTTCACCACCGTCATCGGCATCGTCGCTTTCGGCTGGCCGTTCCTCGCGGCACCACAGTCCTCGGTCCTCGCGCATTCGACCGATGCGCCGATTGCCTTCGCACTCTTGGTTCCGGCGGTGCTCGTCGTAGTGCTTGCCCAGTTCGCCGACGGAGCCATGGATGCCAAGTCCGTCGCGATGCTCGGGGTGTTGACCGCGATCGTGGCCGCCTTACGCCCCCTGGGTGCGGGGGTTGCCGGTATCGAACCGATCTGGGCGATCATCATCCTCGGCGCCTACGCCCTCGGGCCCGGCTTCGGCTTCGTCCTCGGTGCCGTCTCGCTCTTCGCATCGGCGTTGATCACCGGCGGCATCGGGCCGTGGCTGCCGTTCCAGATGCTGGCCGCGGCTTGGATCGGACTGGCGGCGGGACTGCTGGCCACCACGCCCGTGGCGCGTCGCTGGCGACAGGCGCACCCATGGCGCGAGGTCATCGCGCTCGCGGCATTCGCCTGCTTCGCTGCGATCGCCTACGGCATGCTGATGAACCTGTGGTTTTGGCCGTTCACCGTCGACCTCGCACCGGCCATCGCGTTCGCACCGGGCGAGGCTGTCGCCACGAACCTGCTGTCCTGGTTGCGCTTTTCGTTGGTGACGTCGCTCGGTTTCGATATCCCACGCGCCGTCTTGGCTACCGCATTGATCGTGGTGGCCGGTCGCCCGATCCTCGTCGCGCTTCGCCGAGCGAGCCGACGGGCGGCGTTCGAGGCCCCGATCGCCTTCGAGCCCAGCCGGGACTAATCGGGCACTATCGCCCGGGTGACCGGTGGCAACAGCGCGACCGCGATGCCGATGATCGCGATCACCACCAACGCCACCCCGACTCCGGACTGCAGCGATCCCGAACCTTGCGCCAGCGGGAAGCCGACGACCAAGGCCAGCAACTGAGCGACGATGAACGGGGCGCGGGCTGCGTACTTCGCCCGCCACCATCCCAATGCGATCGCGATGCTGGCTACGCCCAGCACCGCGAAGATGACGATCTGCAAGATCAAGCCGGGAAGATTGGAGACTTCCTCGGGTCCGGTGAGCCCGAGGCGCAGACCCTGAACGATGTCGTAGACCGCGTAGCCGATCAGCGCGATTCCCTGAAGCCCTGCGATCGCCGCCAACAGCACCAACAGCGGGTGAGCCGGGCGCGCCATGACATCGAGCCTAGAGGCCTATCGGCGACCACCTAGGCTCCGCTTCATGCGCGCCCTGCTGGTGGTGAATCCGCGCGCGACCACCACCTCGACCCGCACCGCCGATGTCATCGTGCAGGCGCTTTCGCACGAACTGGCCCTCGAAGTCACCTTCACCACCCATCGCGGACACGGCCGCGAACTCGGGCATTGGGCGCTGGACAATCGGCTCGATGCCGTCATAGCGCTCGGTGGCGACGGCGTCGTGAACGAGGTGCTCAACGGGATCCTTCGCGACGGACCCGGCCCGAAGGTGCCGGCACTGGGCGTGATCCCCGGCGGGAGTGCGAACGTGTTCTCGCGGGCGTTGAACGTGCCGACGGATCCGGTGGAGGCGACCGGAGTGGTCCTGCGCTCGGTTCGCGAGGGTCGATATCGACTCATCGGGCTCGGGCATATCCGAACCGACGACGACGAACGCTGGTTCACCGTCAATGCCGGAATGGGCCTCGATGCCACCATCATCGACGCGATGGAGGGCCAGCGACGCGCCGGCCACCGGGCCACACCGGCGCGCTACCTGGCTACCACCATCCGGGAGTACTTCGCCCGGCGGGAGGGCGCCACCATGGAACTGACCCGACCCGGTGTCGCCGGGTCGACCCGCGTGGTGTTGGCCATCGTGCAGAACACCTCGCCGTGGACGTATTTCGGCACCTTCCCCATCGACCCATGCCCGCACGCCTCGTTCGAGACCGGCTTGGACGTCTTCGCCCTGCGCCGCCTCGGGCCGATCACCACCGCGCGCGCGGCACGGCGGATGCTGGCGGCGGCGCAGTCGGGCACCCGCGCGGGATCGAGCATCCTTACCTGGCACGACCAACGCTCGTTCACGGTTTCCGTCGAGCAGTCCAGCGAGCCTTCTGAACTCGAGCAGTCC
>CAZJYN010000016.1:8156-29777 GCA_964550285.1 uncultured Rubrivirga sp. | reverse complement strand
TGCACTCGTCGCAGATGTAGACCCCGGGCCCTGCGATGAGCTTCTTGACCTGCTTTTGACTCTTGCCGCAGAAGTTGCACTTGAGCAGATCTCCGCTCTCGCCAATCCGTGCCACGGACGTGCCCCTTCCCTGTTACGCAAGCCAGACCACGCAAGCATGCGCCGTCGCTGTGGGACGGCGCGTAGGTACGACCGTACCCCCAGATCCGGGAGGATGCCCAGATATCCGCGCAGCCGAGTCGCGGGAAGTCTCGACTACCGGTCGAGCCTCAGGCTTTGCGCGAGGAGATCACCTGATCGATGATCCCGTACTCCTTGGCATCATCAGCGGTGAGGATCTTGTCGCGTTCGATATCGGTCTCGATCTGCTCTTCGGAACGCCCGGTGTGCTTGGAGAGGATGCCCTCCATCTCCTTACGCATCCGAAGGATCTCGTTGGCCTGGATCTCGATATCCGAGCCCTGGCCGCCGCCCTCGGTGTAGGGCTGATGGATCAGGATGCGCGCGTGCGGCAAGGCAAAACGCTTACCCGCATCGCCTGCAGCCAGCAAGACGGCAGCAGCCGAAGCCGCCTGGCCCAGGCAAACGGTCTGCACCTGGGGCTTGACGAACTGCATGGTGTCGTAGATCGCCGTCATAGCCGTGTAGGAGCCACCGGGGGAATTGATGTAGATCTGGATATCTCGGTCCGGATCCATCGACTCCAATGTGAGCAGTTGCGCCATGACGTCGTCAGCGGACGCATCATCGATCTGCACGCCGAGGAAGATGATGCGCTCTTCGAACAGCTTCGTGTACGGGTTGTGCACCCGCTCGCCGTTGGCACTGCGCTCCCGGAACTCCGGAACGATGTAACGGCTGGTCGGCAGGTGAAGATCGCTCACTTGGCACTCCCCTTCTTGCCCGGCGCGTCGGCGTCCGTGCTGTAGACGTGGTCGACGAGCCCGTATTCACGAGCCTCATCGGCGGTGAACCAGCGATCGCGGTCGGAATCCTTCTCGATCTGCTCAATGGTCTGCCCACTGTGCTCGGAGATCAAAGTGGCCATGCGCTTCTTGATGAACAGCATCTGCTCGGCCTGGATCTTGATGTCCGAAGCCGTACCACCGATGCCTCCCAGGGGCTGGTGCATCATGATCCGGGTATTCGGGGTGGCGTAACGCTTCCCAGCCGCTCCCGCACACAGCAGGAACTGCCCCATCGATGCAGCGAGCCCCATAGCTACCGTGGCTACGTCGTTGGGGATCAACTGCATGGTGTCGTAGATGACCATGCCGGCGGTGATCGATCCACCGGGGGAGTTGATGTAGATCGAGATGTCCCGCTCAGGGTCCTCCGCCGCGAGTACCTGCAGCTGCTTAGCGATGCGGTCGGAGTTCTCGTCGCGCACCTCGCCCTCGAGCCAGATGATTCGCTCACGAAGCAGCCGCTCGTCGAGCATGTCGCCGAAGCCGCTCATGCTGCCGCCGGGGGAACGAAAACCGGGGTTGCCGATGTTGCTCACCGAACCTCCTGTAGATCTAATACGACGACCCTAACGGCGATCCGCCGATGACACCCATCCGCGGGAGCCCGGTTCGCCATCAGCCGAAAACTCCAATGACCCCTACGACTGCTCGTCGCCCTGCGCGGCAGCCATCTGCGCCTGCAGTTGCGCCATTTGCGCTGCCTGCATCGCCTCGTTCAATTCGGCCTCCAACGCAGCGAGATCGATCTCGGTGCCGTCGGCGTCGGTGACCGACGCGTTCTCCAAGACGACCGCTAGTGCCTTGGAACGACGGATGTCCGACAAGGCCATCTGCACCTGTCCGGACTCCACGAGCGCCTGGGCGAGCGCATCCGGTGCCATGCCGTAACGGGGGGCCTGCTGCATCAGCCAGTTCGACAGCTCGGACTCACCGACGGTCACTTCCTCCGTCTCGGCGATCTTGTCCAAGATGAACTGACTCTTCAGCGCCTCGCGAGCCTGCTGCTCCACCTCGGCACGATGCTCATCGGTTGCGTCGTGTCCGTCCTCGAAGTGCGCATCGACCTCAGCGGCGATGATGCCGTCGGGAACCGGCACCTCGACGGACTCCATCAGTGCCTCGTGCACCTTCTCGCGGGCCTGCTGCCCCTGCTCCATCCGCTTCAAGCGCTCCACCCGGTTCTTGGCATCAGCACGCAGCTCATCGACGGTGTCGAACTCCGAGGCCATGACGACGAATTCCTCGTCGAGCTCGGGTAGCTCGCGTTCGCGCACCGCCGTGATGGTGGCCGTGACGGTAAGTGGCACACCGGTCCAATCTCCATTGCTTGGAGTGAAGGGGAAGGTACGAGTTTCGCCTGCGCTCGCACCGCGCATGGCCTCATCGAAGCCGGGCAGCATGCCCTCGGTGCCCATCTCATAGGACAGGGCAGCGCCGGATAGATCCTCGACGTCCTCGCCGGTATCCGTAGCGCCCGATAGATCGACGAGCACGACGTCGCCGTCCTCGCAGGCCCGCTCAACGTCTTTCAACGAGGCGAAGCGGGACCGCAAATTATCGATGTGCTCATCGATGGCTTCCTCGGTGGCCGTTGCCGGCTCCACCTCCACCGCGATTGCCTTGTAGTCGGGCAGTTCGAACTCCGGACGCACATCCACCTCGGCGGTGAAAGTCACGTGTTGTCCGTCCTCGATCTCGGTGACATCCACCTCGGGCCGACCGACCGGCACGATCTCCTGCTCCCGCAGTGCATTCTCGTAGGCCTTCGGGACGGCGTCGTTGATTACCTCTTCCAAGACAGCACCCCGACCGAAACGCTGCTCGATCACGCGCGCTGGGACCTTGCCCTTGCGAAAGCCTGGGACGTTTACCTGCTTACCGATCGCCTTGTATGCCTCGTCGAAACTCGGCTGCAATTCCTCGAACGGCAACTGCACCGTCAACTTCACGCGCGTGGGGCTGAGGGACTCGACGTCGGTCTTCACGTACTACTCCAGGGTGGTCGGTGATCACGGCGCCAAGGCGACGCACATGGTCGGGGCGGGGAGACTCGAACTCCCGATCTCCTGCTCCCAAAGCAGGCGCGCTAGCCACTACGCTACGCCCCGCGTGGGCTCCGCGAGAGTCTAGAGGGCACATCACAACCGACTGTAGGCGCGGTAGCATTCCCTCGCTCCACGCGGGTGTAGCTCAATGGTAGAGCCCCAGCCTTCCAAGCTGGTTGTGCGAGTTCGATTCTCGTCACCCGCTCCAGTAACGGATTCGACGTTCCAGACCTGAGCGTCCCTAGCCGAGATTCACACCCACTGATGTCCCGTCCGTCGTCCACTGGTCAGGTGGCACTACCGTCGCGCCGATGCCCGTGTGCGGCAGCTCGAGATAGGTGATCGGGTTCGCGAAATCCATCGATCCATCGAGGACCTCAAGCAACGTGTCCGGGCACGTGTAATCCTCGCCGTACTCCCAGAAGGTCTCCCACATCTTCATGGTCACTTCATCACCCGACGTGTCCATCTCGATGTGATGGCAAAAGAACGTATTGGACCCAAGCCCTGGAATCTCGTTGAAGATGATTCCCGCCTGCCATAGCCGCGAGGGATCGGAATCGTCGTACACGTCCCACGCAGTGGTGCACTCGACGGTCATCACGTTCTCGCCAGCTGCGGCACCCTCGCCCCACAGGATGGTCACGACCCCGTTCGGAAACCCTGTCGCCATATTGACGTTCTGCGCGCCACCATCCGTCGCTTGCTTCTCGACATCCCACAAAAGCGACTGCCCGGGGCCGTAGGACCCGTAGAGCTGCCTCGGAACAGTGGCACCCCCTGTGAAGCCGAGTCCCACTTTGGTGCAATCGGATAGACCTTCGGTTGCGGTCTCGCCGGCACCGTCGTCGGCCGATGACCCGCACGCGCTGAGCACCAAAGCGAAGGCCCCAACCAGGGCCACCGATAGTCGCGTCGTGGACGATGACTTCCTGGTTTTCGCCATGTTGGGTGAGCCTAGTGCTCACATACGTGTTCTCATTGCTTCGTGAGCATCACCGACGACGCCCCCACGCGCGACACGCGTCGACCTGCCCACGGCTCACCCGTCGGCCGGCGGGTGGTGCTCGGCATGTTGGGAGTGGGTGCGGTGGGTGTGGCCCTTGGCCGTCCGGCGCAGGAGGCCATTCAAAGCACCGTAAGCGCAGCCGCTCCCGGGCTCGGTGGGATCCTCCCGGCCGCCGGAGGATTTCGCATCTACACCGTCACGGGCGGCTACCCAGCGATGCCCGTCGATGAGTACCGACTCGACGTGACCGGTGCCGTTGCCAATCCACTCTCGCTGTCCTTCGACGATCTCGCCGGGTTGCCGCAGACCCAGATGACCAAGGACTTCCAGTGCGTCACGGGCTGGCGGGTCGACGACGTCCCCTGGTCCGGGGTGCTGCTGCGCGATGTCCTCATCGCCGCCGGCGCCAACACCTCGCAGACGGCACTGCGCTTCTTCTCCTTCGACGGTGCCTACACCGAATCGCTCACGATGGCTCAAGCCTTGCGCGACGACGTCCTGGTCGCGAGCAGCATGTTCGGTAAGCCCATCACCCGCGAACACGGTGGTCCGGTGCGGTTGTACGTGGCACCGATGTACGGCTACAAGTCCTTGAAGTGGATGTCCGGGATCGAGGTCGTCGACGAAGTTGTTCCCGGCTACTGGGAGCAGCGCGGATACGACATCGATGCGTGGGTGGGGGCGTCCAATGGACGTAACGACGACCCCATCGTCTAAGGCGATCGCCGGGACCCACACCCGCATCCCTCGCTTCTCCCGCGCCGAGAGATACCTGCATCGATCCATCGCGGCATTGACCTTCGTATTGATCGCCACCGGAGCGGCGTTGTATCTGCCGTCCATCAGCGTGTTGGTCGGCAATCGTCCGCTGGTCAGTGACATTCACGTGATCGCCGGTTTCGTGCTGCCGGTCCCGATCGTCTTGGCGTTGCTATCGCGAGCATTCCGCACGGATGCCGGGATCTTGAACCGCTTTTCCGCTGATGATTGGCGCTGGCTACGTTCCCGCGATCGCCGATCCGGACGCATCCCCGTGGGCAAGTTCAATGCCGGCCAGAAACTCAATTCGGCCTTCACCTTGGGCTGGATCCTGGTGATGCTGGCTACCGGATCGGTGATGTTCTTCAACTCCTACTTCCCCGATGACATCCGCACCGGTGCGACCTTCGTCCATGACTGGTTGACGTTGTTGGTCGTCGTCGTCGTTGGCGGACATGTCTATATGGCCATGGGCGACGCTGAAGCTCGCGCTGGCATGAGGACAGGCGAAGTATCTGCGAAGTGGGCGCGGCGCGAACATTCGCAATGGGTCAACGAGAAGTAGCCCATTGCTCGAGGACCTCTGCGATGGCGGCGACATCCTCGAACTGACCGGTCGCTACCCCGATCGTGAAATCGTAGGCCTGGTCATTGGTCATGGTGAGGCGATAACCATTCATACCGAGCATGACGATCACCGCACCAAGGGCCAATCGCTTGTTGCCATCTACGAGGGGGTGGTTGCGTGCTAGCGACTCCATTAACGCTGCTGTCTTGGACCAACGGGTCGGATATGCGTCACTGCCGAACGCCGACGCCCGGGGCCGATAGGCAGCCGCCTCGAGGAGTCCAGGATCCCGCACCATCGGCGCGGTACCGATGACGCGCGTTGCTATCGCGATCAGATCGTCGTAGTCGAGAAAGATCACTGGCCGAGGCGCTTGAGTGCTTCGGCGAAGGGCGGTAACTCGGTCTCCATGACCTCGGCCATCAACTCGGTCTTGCTCTGTCTCTCTATGAACTCGCGCAGCGCAACGCGCACCAACTCATTTTGGGAAAGCCCCAGCCGCTCGGCTTGAGCAGTGAGGGCGCTTTGTTCGTGGTCCGAAAGGCGCACCGTGAAAGCCATGATGGAATGGTATCAGTGATGACACCGCGGGAGAACCGCTGTTGTGCCCCCGTCAGGAACCGAGCCAGAAATCCATCCAGCGAATGAAGATGAGGGCGAGCACCACCAGAAAAGTCGCACCGACCAGCACCAGGCGCAGCGATGCCACGGTCTGGGCGACAGCTCCCGGCCCACCGCTGCCGCTCAACCGTCCCGCCGCGGCGTTGTCGGCCGTGACCAACCAGAACACCGGGATGGTCGCGGCCCAGGCAACCATGCACCACGGGCACAGCGCACCGATTACGTAGAGGCTCTGGTAGATCAGCCAGACCACGAAACCGAAGCCGAACAGCGCACCGGCGTTCAGGCCGAGCCATACCCACCTGGGCAACTCGACCTTGGCGAGCAGTAGCACCGAGATCGTGATCAGCACGCTGTAGCTAATGAGCCCGATGATCGGGTTGGGGAAGCCGAAGACCTCCGCCTGGTCGGTAATGATGACCGACCCGCACGCGAGGACGGGATTGATATCGCAGCCGGGGCTGTAGTCGGGATCCGCGACGATGGCGAACTTCTCCAGCGTCAATTGGAACGCTGCGAGTAGCCCGAAGATGCCGCCGAGAAGCAGGATCCACGGCGTTACGCGGTAGCGAGCCACGGGCGGACGATAACCCGAGTGCCCTTTCGGTGCCTGTCCACTGCCCTTTCGGCGCTCGCGCAGTGCCCTTTCGGCGCTCGCGCAGTGCCCTTTCGGCGCTAGGGGTGGGGGGTGTCCCACCAGATAGTGGCGACCTCGCGCGGCTGCGCGTCTTGCTGCTCGAGCAGCGCCGCGGCGACGTCGGCGTCGCGGTCCTCGCGCAAGCACAGGCGCCGGCGTACGGATGCGATGCGCTCCGCCTCGGGCATATCCACCCGCTTGCCCCAGGACTCATCGACCCAGATGTCGATATGGGCATCGAAGCCCATCGCCTGCGCGATCGCGGCGAGTTGATCACCGGTGGGCTTGGTCGGTCGGTCCAGATCCCAAAATCGCTTCCACAACTCGTTCATGTTGCTCATCGGGTGGGTCATCGGGAGCTCGAGTACGACTCGACGACGCGCGTGATCATCGAGGGCTTGCAGGAAGGGGACGATGTCGCGCACGTTGTACGCGACGTGATGGCACACGACGACGTCGGCTTCGGGCACCTCATCGGCGATGTCGGACCAATTCCCGAGGTACTCCCGGTGGCTCACCCCACGCTCATCGGCGGCCTGCGCGTAGGCATCGAGCATGTCCTGCTGGTGATCGGCGGCGATGACCGTGCCGGCCGGGGGCACCAACGCGAAGGACGCCCGTCCGCCGCCGCTGCCGACATCGAGCACGCTGCCGCCCTCGGGCAAGGCTTCGCGGGCGCGCTCATGCGAGGGGGAATCGGGGATCTCACCCTCGACTGTGAACATCGCAACCGGGTGCGCCCATGGTTCCTGCTCGGCCTGCGCCAAGATCTCCTCGGGGATCGCCCAGGAATCCAGGTCACTTGCCCAGGAGTCGGAAAGTTCGGCCGTGTCGTTATCCATCGCCATACCCCCCACGGTATCCCAGGTGGAGTGCCGACGCTGCGTCGGCAAGAGCCTCGACGATCGCTGGCTATCGTGAAACGCGTGTCCGTGACCCCAGCCGAGGACCGGCAGCCGCTGATGGCGCTGATCGGTGGTCCGCGGGGGGCATTGGAGAGCATCTTGCCGCCGCTGGTGTTCGTCGCCGTCTACATCGGTCTCGGCGATGAGAACCCCGATTCGCTGACGTGGGCGATCGTCGCCGCACTGGTCCTCGCGGTCGGGTTCGCCATCTGGCGACTGCTCGAAAAGAAGCGACCCACCCGGGTGATCGGAGCCGTGGTCGTCGTCGCCCTCGGTGCGTACATCGCCGCTCGTACGGGCAGCGCAGCCGCCTTCTTTTGGCCGCGGGTGCTGTTGAACATCTTGTCGGCGCTGGCATTCGTGGTCGGCAACGTCGTGCGCTGGCCACTTCTCGGCGTGATCGTCGGGCCACTTGTGGGAACCGGCATGCGCTGGCGCAAGGACCCGGTTCTGTTGCGTGCCTATTCCCGAGCGTCTTGGCTGTGGGTGCTGTTGAACCTCGTGCGCGCAGCCGTGTTGTTCCCGCTCATCACCGCCGACGCCTTGTGGGGGCTAGCGGCCTCGGGTGCGTTCTTCTACCTGCTGGTCATCGCCACGGTGCTCGGCTCGTGGGTGATCATCAAGCGATCCATCCCGCCGGATCATCCGGGAATCCGCTCACCGCAGACCGGCGAGGATCGCACTGAAGCGCCCGGCGATCACTCGGGCTGACAGCCCGGACACCAGTACAACTTGCGCCCACCCATCTCGGCCATCTGGACTTCGGCTTGGCACAGGTGGCACGGCTGACCGGTGCGTCGGTAGACGTAGACCTCACCGCCGTGACGATCCTTGCGCGCCCTGCGCCCCATGATCTCCGGCAGATGCTCGGGCCGGACCGTGTCGATGCGACCCTTCTTCGTTCCTTGCGTCATCAACAAGACGAGGTCATCCCAGATCGCATCGAACTCCCCGCGGCTGACCTGCTTGCCCGGTCGGTAGGGCGAGATGTTGTGCCGGAAGAGCACCTCCGCTCGGTAGATGTTGCCCACGCCGGCGAACACGCGTTGATCCATCAGCAGCCCACCGATCGGGGCGCTGCTGCGTTCCACCCGCTGCCATGCGGGAGTCGGGTCGGACTTCTTTATCGGATCGGGTCCGATGCGAGCCACCGCCGCCTTCTTGCTGTCCTCGTCGAGCAGTTCGCACACCGTCGGGCCGCGTAGTTCGGCGTAGCCGTCACCGCCGAGCAGCCGCATCCGGATTTGTCCACGCGGCTCGGGGGCTTCGCCCTTGCCGATCCGCCACTTGCCGAACAGGCCCAGGTGCACATGCACCCACAGATCCCCGAACTTCATGAACAGGTGCTTGCCGTGCGCCTCGACCTTCTCCAGCGTGCGCCCGTCGATGCGCTCGGCATCGGATGCGAAGCGGCCCTGCGGACTGTCCACGGCGATCTGCTGGCCGCGGAAGCGGGTTCGCAGCCGGCGGGCCTGGTTGTGGATGACGTTGCCTTCAGGCACGGGCGTCGATTTCCCTTTCGATCGCGGCAACGAAGGAGTCCACATCCTGCGGCGTCGTGTCCCATGCGCACATCCACCGCACTTCGCCGGTTCCTTGATCCCAGGTGTAGAAGTGGAATCGATCCTGTAGCGCCTTACGCACCTCGCTCGGCAAGATCGCGAAGACGGCGTTGGCCTGCACCGACTGGGTGACCTGCACCGCCGGTAGATCACGCACCCCGGCCTCGAGACGCCGGGCCATCTCATTGGCGTGGGCGGCGCTGCGCAACCACAGGTCGTCTTCGAGCAGTCCGATGAACTGCGCACTAAGGAAGCGCATCTTGCTCGCCAATTGCATCGACGTCTTACGCAGGAAATCGATTCCTCGAACCCGCTCCGGCTCCAGCACCACGATCGCCTCGGCGAGCATCGCGCCGTTCTTCGTCAGACCGAAGGAGACGGCATCGACCCCCGCGTCAGTGGTGAATTCCCGAACCCCGACGCCCAAGCTCGCAACCGCGTTGGACAAGCGAGCGCCGTCCATGTGGAAGGCCAGGCCGTTGCCATGGGCGACCTCGGCCAACGCGGCTATCTCCTCCGGCGTGTACACGGTGCCCATCTCGCTGGACTGCGTGATGCTCACCGCCCCCGGCTGGGCCCGATGGACGAAATCCATGTCGAAGCACTGGCTTTGCACGTCGGCCGGTAACAACTTGCCATCGGACGTCGGTACGGTCCACAGCTTCGTTCCCGCCACCGCTTCGGGAGCACCACCCTCGTCCGCGTGGATGTGCGCCGAACCTGAGCAGACGACCGATTGCCATCGCTCGGTCAACGATTGCAAAGCGACGACGTTCGCACCGGTGCCGTTGAAGACCGGGTAGAACTCAGCTTGCGTACCGAACAGGTCCTTGACCATAGAAGCCGCTCGCTCGGTGACTACGTCGTCGCCGTAGGCGGACTGGTGGTCGACGTTCGCGCGCGAGATGGCCTCGAGTACGGCGCCGTGCACACCGGCGTAGTTGTCACTGGCGAATCCGCGCCAAGGCTGCTCGATCATGGCACTAGTCGAACTGCGGTTCGACATCCCGGGTGCGCTTGATCTCGTAGAAGCCCGGGGTCTGCACCATGAGCACGAAGCCGTCCCACATCCGACCGGCATCCTCGCCCAGTGGCGCGGGGGTCATGATCGGGCCGAAGAGTCCGACCTCGGTTCCCTCACGGTCGGCGATCGCCACGATCGGCGTCCCGGCATCGGGGCCGACCAACGATGTCCCCTCATCGTGGCTGGCTTGCAGCGCAGCGTCGAAGGCAGTATCCCCCGCAGCGGCCGCGATCGATTCCGGCAACCCGACCTCGGCAACCGACTCGGCGATCACCTCAGCGAAGTCGGTGCGACCTTGCAGATGGAACCGGGTACCAAGCGCGGTGTAGAGGTCACCCACCACCTCCGGACGCTGCTCGCCGAACTGTTCCTGCGCGGCGACACACACTCGCACCGGTCCCCAGGCAGCGGCCATCGCCTCGGCGTACTCCGGTGGCACCTCTTTCCCGGCATTCAAGATCGCCAGGCTCATGACCTTCCACTCGACCTGGACGTCACGGACCGCGATTACCTCATGCATCCATCGGGAGGTGATCCATGCCCACGGGCACAGCGGATCGAACCAAAAGCGCACCTTCATGAACGCCAAGGTAGTGCACCCGGCGAGGTGTGCACGCGGATGGAAGGATCACCGCATGAGCACCAGTGCGAAGAACGAGAACATCACCCGAGCCGAAGCACAAGAGCGCAGTCGACTCGTGGCCACAGACTCCTACGCGGTGGATCTGGACCTCACTGGAACCGAGTCGACGTTCCGCAGCACCACCACCAGCATCTTCGAGTGCAAGGAGCCCGGATCCACTACCTGGATCGACCTCATCGCCGAATCCGTCGAGTCGGTCACCCTCAATGGCACCGAACTCGACCCAGCCGAGGTGGTGGACGGTGGCCGGATCACACTGCCGGACCTGGCTCGGGACAACACCGTGACGATCGTGGCGCAGTGCCGGTACATGAACACCGGCGAGGGCTTGCACCGCTTCGTTGACCCAGTGGACGACGAGACCTACCTCTACACGCAATTCGAGTCCGCCGACGCCCGCCGCATGTACGCCTGCTTCGAACAGCCCGACTTGAAGGCGACCTTCCAACTGACCGTGAGCGCTCCCGCGCACTGGCAGGTCATCAGCAACTCCCCTACCCCCGAACCGACCAACAACGACGGCTCCACCGCCACCTGGTCCTTCGAGCCGACACCGCCGATGTCCACCTACATCACGGCGTTGGTCGCCGGCCCGTACCACGTGGTGCGCGATGAATACGTCGGACCGAACGGGACCTATCCGCTGGGTATCTTCTGCCGCGCATCGCTCGCCGAATACCTCGACGCCGAGGACATCTTCGAGTTGACCAAGCAGGGCTTCGCATTCTTCGAAGAGCAATTCGGTGTGCCGTATGCGTTCACCAAATACGACCAACTGTTCGTTCCGGAGTTCAACGCAGGTGCGATGGAGAACGCAGGCTGCGTCACCTTCTTGGAGGACTTCGTCTTCCGGTCCCGGGTGACTCAGGCGGCCTACGAGCAGCGCGCGAACACGATCTTGCACGAGATGGCGCATATGTGGTTCGGCGATCTCGTCACGATGCGTTGGTGGGATGACCTGTGGCTGAACGAATCCTTCGCCGAGTGGGCAGCCCATCACGCCAATGTCCACGCCACTCGTTTCTCCGAGGCCTGGACCACTTTCGCGAACCTGCGCAAGGCATGGGCCTACCGCCAGGATCAACTCCCCTCGACGCACCCGATCGCGGCGGACATGGTGGATCTCGATGCGGTACGGGTGAACTTCGATGGCATCACCTACGCCAAGGGTGCTTCGGCGCTGCGCCAACTGGTGGCCTGGGTCGGGGAGGAGGAATTCCTCGCCGGCCTGCACGAGTACTTCACCAAGCACGCCTGGGGTAATACCGAACTACGCGACCTTCTGGTGGAACTCGAGGCAACTAGCGGTCGTGACCTGTCGGAGTGGACGCGTGAGTGGCTGCAGACCAGCGGCGTGAACCTGCTGCGCCCAATCGTGCAGGTCACTGAAGATGACACGTACGCCTCGGTGATCATCGAGCAGGAACCGCCGATGGCGCCCGAGGGCATCGAGCCGGTCCTGCGCTCCCACCGGGTGGCGATCGGTCTCTACGACATCCACGAGGGGGACGAGGGGGAACTGCGGTTGCGCGAGCGTCGCGAGGTCGATGTGGTCGGTGAGCGCACCGAAGTACCCGAACTCACCGGCAGCCCGCGAGCGGATCTGCTGTTGATCAACGATGGTGATCTCACCTTCGCCAAGGTTCGCCTGGACGACGATTCCTGGCGAACCGCCACCACCCATCTAGGCGGCCTGCAGGACTCCCTCGCACGTGCGGTCATCTGGGGTGCGGCCTGGGACATGACACGAGACGCCCAGGTGTCCACCGGTGATTTCGTCGATCTGGTGCTCGCCGGACTCGAGGCCGAAACCGATATCGGAGTGGTGCAAGGGGTGTTGCGTCAATCCCGTATGGCGATCGATCAATTCGCCGCGGACGATCACCGCACCGAGTACCTGATCCGCTTCGCGGCGAGGGTGCGGGACTTGGCGCAGTCCGCGGAATCGGGAAGCGATCGTCAGCTGGCCTTCACTCGATCCTTCGCCGGCGCGGCCACGACCAACGAACACCTAGAGCTGCTGGAACGACTCCTCGACGGCAGCGAGGTATGGCCAGGGCTGGATGTCGACACGGACCTTCGCTGGTTCCTGCTGCAGCAACTCGTCGCCGCCGGATCCCGCGCTGAAGACGCAATCGATGCCGAGCTGCGAAGCGACGACACCGCCACCGGTCGCCGGCAAGCGGCGATGGCGCGAGCGGCGATCCCGACGGCTGCGGCCAAGGAGCAGGCCTGGCAGGCGATCTTGCACGACGAGTCGCTACCCAACGCAATGTTGGAGGCGACCATCGCCGGGTTCTCACAGCGCGACCAGCTTGCGTTGACCGACCCCTACATCGAGCCCTACTTCGCAGCACTCGATGACATCTGGGCCGAGCGCACCATGGAGATCGCTTCGTCCATCACCATGGGGCTGTTCCCGATGTACTCGGTCGAGGATTCCACGATCTCGCGAGCGGAGGAGTTCTTGGCAACGGGGCCGGTTCCTGCCTTGGCAAGACTGATCTCCGAGAGCCGCGATGGCCTGTTGCGTGCGCAACGGGCGCGCGCCATGGATGCGCAGGGGGCGTGAAGTAGGAGGCGGAACCTACGCAGGTTCGTCGAGGTGCAGGGTGCGTGGCGCCCGTGCGTGCTCGGCGAGGAGTGAGATGGCATCGCGGACCCCACCGGGGAGATCACCGACCTGCAGACTCGACCGCAGCGAAAGCAGCGCGAACTCACATGTTCGATCGCCGAGGTTTCGCTGGACGCGCGCACCGGTGACGAGATCCATGCTGCGCGCTTGCGGATCGATCGCAAGCAAGACAGCGGAGTCCGGATCGTGCAGGCCGGCGTGGGTCGCCTCAGCCGAGTCACGACCTTCGGCGAGCGGCCCTACGAAGACCGCGAATTCGAATCCGCAGATATCCCGAGCCCGCTGGACGACGCGCTCGATGTCGGCACGATCGTCGGCGTCCAAACGGTAGGTCTCACCAATGTCCACGAGCGCCTCCCGTCGAAGCTGCGCGCGAGTTGGCGCTAGGCAGGGCCATCGGATCCGGTGCAGCCGGTGAACTCGTGATCAATCCACCCGTACCTTCGGTCTCGGTCGCGGTGTCGGCGCCGGTGCTAGCTGATCCGTACCGCTGCGGCACCATGATGGCGATCGCGATCAAAGCCGCCAGTCCGACGGGAATGCCGACGAACAAGCCGATGCCGACGAGGGGATCCATGCGCCAAACCCTACCTACCCGCCGGCAGTGCCTGCGCCGGACTCAGGTGGTGATTGGGGCTTACGTGTCGATGTGGCTATGGACGGCGTTCGCGATTTGTCCGGCGAGGCCAGGTGTATCGGCGAGGAACTCATCCAACATGACCGGCGTGCCATCGCGATCGGCCATCGGCATTCGCCAGTTCGGATACTCCCGGTCGGTGCCAGGCTGATTTTGCGCGCGTCGATCACCGATTACGTCCGCAGCGGCAACGCCTAGGAGCGCACAAGGCGAATCGGCTAAGGCACGATGCAAGGCGATCACCATCTGCTCTCGTCCCTCGGGGGAATCCAGATTCGCCTCGTGGTCGAGGTAGCCCCGCGAGCGCAGGAGCCCAGCCCAGGCTTGCCGCTCCGCTGCAGCAGCGGCCCACTCGTCCTGCGAGGCGCCCTCGAGCAGGCCGAGTTCGGCACGGATGCGGACGTGTTCGCCGGCCAGATAACCGGCAGTCGGCGGCAGATCGTGCACCGTGACACTGGCCAGTGCAGCGGGCCGCCAATCCTCGATTGCCAACGGCTGTCCCTGCTCATCCTTCTCGAACCAGGAGATGACCGTGCCCAGGATGCCGCGACGCGACAACTCGTGTTGCACCCACGGTTCGACGGTGCCTAGGTCCTCCCCGATCACGATCGCCCCTGCGCGATGCGCCTCCAAGCACACGATCGCCAGCAGTGCGTCGTGGTCGAAGCCCACGTACGTTCCTTCCGTCGCCGGCCTGCCCTCGGGGATCCACCACATGCGAAACAGCCCGAGGATGTGATCGATGCGCACCCCACCCGCACCCTGCAAGGCGGCCTGTAGCACCTCTCGGAACGGCTCGAAGTGCGCTTGCGCCAAGGCCTCCGGGCGCCAGGGCGGCTGATCCCAGTTCTGCCCGCGCTGGTTGTACATGTCCGGCGGCGCACCGACACCCACTCCCGATGCCATGACCGAAGCTAGGGACCACGCGTCCGCTCCGCCGGGGTGCACTCCGACCGCCAGATCGCTGATTACGCCGATCGGCATGCCCACCGATCGGCACTGCTGCTGCACCGCCGACAGTTGCCCTGCCGCGATCCACTGCAACCACATGTGGAAACGGACGTTCTTTGAGTTCTCGGCGACGAACGTCGCCACCTCATCGCTATTCGCATCCTGCAAGGCTCGAGGCCACGTTCGGTAATCGGTGCCGAAGCGTTCGGCGAGCACGCTCCACCGCGCGATATCGACCACCGCTCGACGCTGGCAAAAATCCTCGAAATCCGCTTCTCGCGAGGCACTGCGTCCTGCATCGAAGACGATCCGTAGCGCCTGCTGCAACTCCGGCCAGATCCGATCCCGGTCGATCCGCGCGAGTGCGCCCGCTGAGTGCAGATCCACGGTTGCGCGTTCCCTGCATCCTTGGACGCGAGCGCGATCGGTAGCCGACAGTGCGCTGTACTCGACGATCGCCTCCGGTCGAATGAGCATCGGATTCCAGCCACGTCGCGATGACGGCAGGTACGGGGAGGGAACACCCGGAACAGGCGCGTGCCCGGGGTTCACCAAGATGAATCCGGCGCCGTGCTCGCGATGACTCCAAGTCGCCAAGGTGGCGAGGTCGACGCTGTCCCCGACCCCCCAGGAATCGCGTGATGGCCAGGAGTAGATCTGGGTCATCAACCCCCATTGCCGATCGCCGATGATCGACGACGGATCCAAACGTGCAGGCGCTACAGCAAGCGGGCACGTCGCCTGCACCGATGGCGATTCGGCGCCGATCAGGTGCCACCCGATCGGCACGTCCGCGGGTATCCCGAAACTCGCTTCACCGGTGAGCACCCCATCCACCTCGACCGGATCGACCCACCACTGCCATTGCTGCAACTCCCGGGTGGTTCCATCCTCGAGTCGGATCCAGGCACGCACCTGCTCACCGTGCGGCACGTGGACCCACAGGCGCCGTTCCTCACCGGACCACGTGACGAAGACCGGCGGGAGAACGCGGCGCCACTCACGCACGCGGATCGCTTCCCAGGATCGTTCGATCGCTCCTTGGTCCGATGCATCGACACCGAGCGCCGCGAGTACTTCCGCGATGACGTCGTCGGCCACGGTTACGTGGTTGCCAGCTTGACCCCAGTAGTGCGTCGCAACGTGACATTCCTCGGCGAGCCGGTGCAGGGACGCTCGATACTCCGGAGACTCCAAATACTCCTCGGGCGCACCCTCGGCCTCTTCCACGCCCCCCACGCTACTTTCGCCCTCGTCTCGGCCGCCTAGGGTGACAGCATGACCCGCACCTACCCCGTCGCTGAACGCTCGAGCATCGTCGACGCGATGCACGGCACCGCCGTCCCCGATCCGTACCGCTGGCTCGAGGATCCTTCGGATGCACGCACTCGCGAATGGATCCAGGCACAAGGTGAACTCACGGACTCCGAGCGGCAGGGCTGGTCGATGCGCGCGGAGTTCGCCCGCAGTGTCGAAGCATTGCTCGGTGCCGGCGCCGTTTCCTTACCGATCCACCGTGGCGAGCGCGTCTTCTTCACCAGACGCCAGCCCGGACAACAGTTCGGAGTGCTGTTCGTCCGCGATGCGAACGGCAGCGAGCGGGTGCTTATCGATCCGATGGAACTCGACCCGACCGGGGCCACCACGCTCGATTCGTGGCAGGCATCCAAGGAAGGAAACAAGCTGGCCTACCAGATCTCGGTGGGGGGCACGGAGGAGTCGGTGCTGTACGTCATGGATGTCGCGACGGGCGACGTGATCGACGGCCCCATCGATCGTTGTCGCTATTCCCCCATCGCCTGGATCCCCGGTGAAGAGGCCTTCTACTTCGTGCGCCGGCTCCCACCCGAGGTGCTTTCGGAGTCCGAACAGGGTTTCCATCGTCGCGTGCAGTTGCACCGCATCGGCACGAACGCCGACGACGACCCCATCGTGTTCGGTGCCGGTATGAATATGACGAACTACTACGGCGTCGAAGTATCGCGGGATGGACGCTGGTTGCAGATCTCCGCCGCTGAGGGCACCGAGCCGCGCAACGATCTGTGGGTCGCCGATCTGAGCAGCACGCCCGCGGATCGGCCGGCGATGCAACTCGTGCAGGGCGATGTCGATGCGCAGACTTCGCTGACCTTCGGACGTGATGGACGCGTCTACGTCAGTACCGATCTCGATGCACCCCGCGGCCGCCTCGCCGTCACCGAACCGGGCTCTTGGGATGCCGCGAGTTGGCGGGATCTGATCGGGCAGGACCCCGAGCAGGTCCTGGAATCGGTTGCGTTGCTCGATGGACCCGAACTCGATGAGGATCTGTTGCTCAGCGTAAGCACGGCGCACAACGTCGCTTCCATGACACTGCGCCGGGCCGTCGACGGATCGGTCTTGCAGGAGATCGCCCTACCGGGAGCCGGGACGGTCGCCGGACCGATCGAGCGCCCCGACGGCGGTCCGGTGGTGTGGTTCGCCTATACCGATCACACCAGCGTGCCGACGATCTACTCCTTCGATGCCCGCACTTCGCAGATCACCGTGTATGAGGTTCCTCCCGGTCAGGTGGACGTCCCCGATGTGCACTCCCAACTCGTGGAGTACCCCTCGAAGGACG
Source organism: uncultured Rubrivirga sp. (assembly GCA_964550285.1). Lineage (GTDB taxonomy): Bacteria > Actinomycetota > Actinomycetes > S36-B12 > S36-B12 > S36-B12. The sequence goes on along the minus strand of CAZJYN010000016.1, from coordinate 12,211 downwards.
GCACGACCGTGCGGATGTTCATCATCGCCCCGACCGCCGAGCCGCTCACCCCGCGCCCGAGCGTCCTGTACGGATATGGCGGTTTCGGTATCCCGATGCAACCCGGCTTCTCCGCCGCGATCTTGTCTTGGGTGCAGGCGGGTGGCGTATGGGCGGTGGCCTGCTTGCGTGGTGGCGGCGACGAAGGAGAGGAGTGGCACCGCGATGGCATGCTCGACAAGAAGCAAAACGTGTTCGATGACTTCCACGCCGCTGCGCAGTTCCTCGTCGATGAAGGTTGGACCACCGCCGCGCAACTCGGAATCTACGGAGGCTCCAACGGTGGCCTCCTCGTCGGCGCCGCGATGACCCAACGCCCGGAGTTGTACAACGCGGTGGTGTGCGTTGCGCCGCTCCTGGACATGATCCGCTACACCACCAGCGAGCTCGGACCGACGTGGACCGTGGAGTACGGCGATCCCGAAGATCCCGAGCAATTCGGCTGGTTGCACGCCTACTCGCCCTACCACCGCGTGACGGACGGAACCGACTATCCCGCGGCGATGTTCGCGGTCTTCGACAACGACACCCGCACCGATCCGATGCACGGTCGCAAGATGTGCGCGGCGGTCCAGGCCGCCACGAGCGGGGATCGCCCCATCTTGCTGCGCACCGAAGGCAATGTGGGCCATGGCGCCCGCAAGCTCGACGCCGCGGTCGAGGAGACGGCGGACACGCTCGCGTTCCTGGCACGATGGACGGGCCTGACAACCGACATGCAAGGCTAGGTACCTGACTTCATCGATCGAGGGGCTCCATGAACGACATCTCGCAGTGGGTCAGCGATATCTCCCAGGATCTGCCAGTTGAGGCGCTTCTTCGGGTCGCGCTGATCTTGGTTATCGCCTTCTTCGCACAAGTGCTCGGTGGGCGCGCCATCCGAAGGTCCGTTGCCGCAGTGACGAACAAGGCACCAAGCCGCCGCCCGGGTCAGTTGCGCGGCGCCGACGACGAAGACCTCGCCGAAACCCTCATGCAAAACCGGCAAAGTCAGCGTGCGCACGCCCTGGGTTCACTCGCGCGCAACGCCCTGGTGATCCTCATCTGGGCCGCGGCGATCATGACGATCCTCGGCACCCTCGGGGTGAACATCGCACCGATCATCGCCAGCGGCGCCGTGGTCAGTGCAGTCGTCGGATTCGGCGCCCAGTCCTACGTGGCCGACTACCTCAACGGCATCTCGATGATCTTCGAGGACCAACTCGGCATCGGAGACACCGTCGATCTCGGTGGGCTCGTCCTCGGTGAGGTCGAGGAGACCGCCCTTCGCTACACACGCGTTCGCGACTTTTGGGGCGTCGTTTGGTACGTGCGCAACGGACAGATCCAAACGGTCGCGAACCAATCGCAAGGATGGACCTATTCGCTGGTCGAGATTCCCGTCCCCTACGACGAGGACCTCGCCAAGGTCCAGCAAGTCATCGACGCCACCGGCAAGGAGATGGGCGCGGACGAGCAGTACAACGGCGTCCTGCTCGGTGCCCCCTACTACTCCAACGTCACCGAACTCACCGCGACTGCCGTCGTCGTTCGCATCAACACCAAGATCGTCCCGAACGGTAACCAGTGGTTCGCCGGTCGCGTGATTCGCCAGCGCATGAAGGAAGCACTCGACAACGCCGGCATCCGGATTCCGCTGGAAGGTATGCAAATCCGCACCTTCCAGGCCGGAACCCAGACCGTGCCGCCCCCGCTCCCCAGCGAGGAGCCGGAACGATCGGACTTGCCCGCCACGCGCGATTTCGCCCACGGAAGCGCCGAGGACAACGACCCCGCTCTCGATGACCGCACCGATGACGAACCCGCCGCCGACAACCCCGCCCCCGATGACACCACCCACTCGCACGACACCACGGACACCGGCACACCGAAGTTGATAGCGGACAACGATTCCGGGGAGACCCGCCCCTAGCGGTCGCATCCGGGCCCGATCTAGGCAACACTGCTCAAGTGAGTATGCGCTGCCTGGTAACCGGAGCCACCGGCTATGTCGGAGGGCGACTCGTGCGCGAGTTGCTCGCCAAAGGCCACAGCGTCCGGGTGCTCGCCCGCACTCCCGAGAAGCTGCGAGATTTCCCCTGGGTCGACCAGATAGAGGTCGTCCAAGGCGATGCCGGTGATCAGGCCACGGTCTCTGCGGCCATGCAGGACATCGACGTCGCCTATTACTTGCTGCACTCCCTACAAGAGGGCGCGAATCTGGAGGCCGCGGAAACCGCCATTGCGCGTAGCTTCGCCGAAGCCGCACGGGCCAGTGAGCTGCGCCGGATCGTCTACCTAGGCGGCCTGGCGCCGGATATCTCGATGCAGGACATGTCCCCGCACATGCGCTCGCGCGTCCAAGTCGGTCAGATCCTGCGCGATTCGGGTATTCCGACGGTGGAGTTCCGTGCCGCGGTGATCATCGGCTCTGGCTCGGCGTCCTTCGAGATGCTGCGCTACCTCACCGAGCGCCTACCGGCGATGATCACGCCGCGCTGGGTGCGCACCAAGACCCAACCCATCGCCATCCGCGACGTTTTGCGCTACCTCGTGATGGCAGCGGACCTGCCACCGAATGTAAACCGCGCATTCGACATCGGCGGGCCCGAAGTCCTCACCTACCAGCAGATGATGCAGCGCTACGCGGCGGTCGCCGGTCTACCGCCCCGAGTGATCTTGCCGATCAACATGCTCAGCCCGCAGCTATCTAGCCACTGGGTGGGCCTGGTGACCCCGGTTCCGCGGGCCATCGCTCGACCCCTCGTGCGTTCGCTGCGACACCCATCCATCTGCCGCGAGCACGACATCGCCGAGTGGATACCCGATCCGCCCGAGGGTCTGGTCAACTTCGACCGAGCGGTGGAACTTGCCCTCACCCGCATCCGCGAAGCCAATGTCGCAACCCGGTGGACCGGTGCCGCGACCCCGGGGGCACCGAGCGAACCCTTGCCCGGTGACCCCGACTGGGCCGGCGGCTCCTTACATACCGACGTTCGCGAGGTCGATACCGATGCCAGTCCGGAGGCGCTGTGGGAAGCGGTCGAGTGCATCGGCGGCGAGAACGGCTGGTACTCCTCGAACATCCTGTGGGAAGCGCGCGGCCTGATCGATCGCGCGGTCGGTGGCGTGGGCCTGCGCCGTGGACGTCGCGATCCCAAGCAGCTGATGGTCGGGGAGGTCGTGGACTTCTGGCGCGTGGAAGAGCGACTGCCCCCGCGTCTGCTGCGGCTGCGCGCCGAGATGAAGATGCCGGGGCGGGCCTGGTTGGAGTTCACCGTCCAACCCCGAGAGGGCGGTGGATCGCACCTCACCCAGCGCGCCGTGTACTGGCCGCGTGGGCTCGCCGGCCACTCCTACTGGTGGTCGGTAGCCCCGTTCCATGCCTTCGTCTTCCCCCCGATGGCCCGACACATCGTCGAGCGCGCCGAAGCCAACCAGCAGGAGATGGACGCGAAGGCGGCTAGAGGCGATGCCCCTGCCGACTCCACTGCGGGATCCGACACAATCGTGGCGTGAGCGACGGCGCGACCCAAAGCGGCCCGGAAGTAAGCGGCCCAACCAACGGCGGCCCAACCCCGCAACCCACGCCCTACGAACTGTTCGGATCGGCCCCCTTCTTCGAAGCCTTGGTCGAGGCCTTCTATCGGCAGGTAGCCGAAGACGACGTCCTACGGCCGATGTACCCGCCCGACTCGCTCGAGGGTGCCAAGTGGCGCCTTCGTGCCTTCCTCGAGCAGTACTGGGGTGGCCCCACCACCTATAGCGACCAGCGCGGGCATCCCAGGCTGCGCATGCGCCACGCCGGATTCGCGATCGACTCACTAGCCCGGGACCGGTGGCTGACCTTCATGCGCCAAGCCCTCGACGAGCAGGGGTTGCCCAGTGACCAAGACCTCATGTTGTGGCAGTACCTGCAAGGTGCGGCCTTCGCCATGCAGAATGTGCCCGACGAAACACCGCCGGGGCCGGTCTTCGACGCCGAGTCGACCTAAGAGCGACCGCCCCCGCCCGTACCGACAGCGGCACCGGCCGAC
>CAZJYN010000016.1:6480-8056 GCA_964550285.1 uncultured Rubrivirga sp. | reverse complement strand
ACCGGAGGATCGATGACCACGCTCCCCGATGTATGCGCTTACAGGCAGGGGCGCCCGTGGTGGCGGGATGCCGTCGTCTACCAGGTCTACCCGCGTAGCTTCGCCGACTTCGACGGCGATGGCATCGGCGATCTCCCGGGCATCATCGACCGGCTGGACTACCTCGTGGAACTCGGCGTCGATGCGGTCTGGGTCTCCCCGTTCTACGACTCGCCACTGAACGACGGCGGCTACGACGTCGCCGACTACCGGGCCGTGGACAAGCGGCTGGGATCGCTGGCGGACGTCGACGAACTCATCGCCCGTGCCCACGAACGCGGGCTGCGGGTGGTCATGGACATCGTCCCCAACCACACCAGCAGCGCGCACGCCTGGTTCCAGGATGTCCTGAGATCAGGCCCGGACTCACCAGCATGGTCGCGTTATCTCATCCGCGAGGGGCGCGGACCCAACCACGACGAACCACCGAACAACTGGCGCAGCGTCTTCCACGGTCGGGGCTGGTCGCGACTCGTCTTGGCCGATGGCACGGTGACCGACTACTGGTACCTGCACCTGTTCGACGACACCCAGCCGGATCTGGATTGGACCAACGACGACGTCCGCGCGGAATTCGCATCGGTCCTGCGCTTTTGGTTCGACCGCGGCGTGGACGGCTTCCGCATCGACGTCGCACATGGACTCGTCAAGGATCCAGACCTACCGGACATGGACTACGACTCCCTTCCCGAGACGGAGATCCTGGGCGTCACGAGCGAAGCGCCGTACTGGGATCAAGACGGCGTGCACGAGGTCTACCGCCAGTGGCGCGCAATCGCGGACTCCTACGACCCTCCGCGCATCCTGTGCGGTGAGACCTGGGCGCCTTCCGCTGAGCGCCTAGCGCTCTACCAACGACCGGACGAATTGCACACGTCCTTCAACTTCGGCTACCTCGCCGCCGGCTGGGATGCCGAGAACATGCGGCGCTCGATCGACGAGACGATCGTCAATCACGCCAAGGTCGGGGCACCTCCCACCTGGGTCCTCAGCAACCATGACGTCATCCGACACGCCACCCGCTTCGCGCCGACCCCGGATGGCACACCGGTTACCGGTCCCACCGAGGTGGATGGCGAGCGTGGGCTCGCACGCGCCCGCGCGGCAACCTTGTTCATGCTCGGGTTACCCGGCTCCGCGTATCTCTATCAAGGAGAGGAACTCGGATTGCCCGAGGTCTTCGACCTGCCCGATGACGCTCGCCAGGATCCGGTCTGGCACCGAAGTGGCGGCGAATACACCGGACGCGATGGCTGCCGGGTTCCTATTCCCTGGGGCGGCTCGACACCGAGTTTCGGGTTCGGCCCAAACGACGCCTCCTGGCTTCCGCAGCCAGCTGAGTGGGCGCGCCTATCGGTTGCTTGCCAAGAGGGCGACGAAGCCTCGACCCTGACGATGTACCAGCGCGCCTTGGCCCGGCGCCGAAGCGAACCGGCGCTCGGCGATGGACCGATGCGGTGGCTGGAGAACGCGCCAACGCAAGTCCTGGCGATGGAACGCTACGTACTTGGGTACGAACAGCACGAACAGCACGAAC
>CAZJYN010000016.1:3307-6380 GCA_964550285.1 uncultured Rubrivirga sp. | reverse complement strand
CGAACCGACAGTGCTGGTAGTGGTCAACACCGGTGCCCAACCGGTCACCCTGCCTGCCGACTGGGGCACCGATCTCCTCCTTGCTTCCGGTCCGGAGGTAGTCGTCGTCAGCGACGGCAGCTGCGAGAGCGTGGCGCTAGGGGCGGCGACCGCGGTGTGGCTGCGCGGGCCGGTCGCTACTTGACCACGCTCAACCCAAGACGCGCCTCGATGCCCGCGGCGTAGGAGAACAGCTGTCCGCGAGGGGTGGCAAGACGCTTCCACGGTCCGCACGTGGAAGCCGTGATCCGAAGCGGTTCATCGGTGATCATCCGCAATCGACGGGCGGCGTGCAGGACCCGCAGCGGCAGCCCCGCCCACGAGGTACGCGACCAAATCTCTTCAGCGATGGCACTGGATTGTCGGGCGGACAAACCCGCGCTTCGCTGCCGAAACTCCTCGACCGCCTCGCGCACCTGGGGCACGACGTCACTGGAGACGCCATGGATGGGCATCTGCCAGCCATCGCGCGGCGGCAGTTGATGCAGCGAGACACCGGGATCGATGGGCGGTGTGGTGCGGGGTAGGTCGGTTACGTCGAAGCCGATGTCGTCCCCGGACTGCAAACCCTCCTCCAGCCCCGCCACGAAGGATCGCAAGGGAACCGTGATGTCCTCACCGACCGCATCGGCACCGACGTGTGCGGGCGTGGCCAGCACGCACATCACGTCCATCGGCAGCACCGAGTAGCAAGCCACAGCGTTCGATGCGACGACGATGCGTGCGGCAGTGGCGGGATCCCACTCGACCTGACGACGACCGACGAGGGCCAACATCTGGGCGTCGCGTTCGGCGAGGGAAATGAGTCGCTCCCGCGGGGTGGTAGCCGTATCCATGTGGCTCCTTCCCGCGATTGGTCTCAACTTTCGAGGTGCTCCATAAGCTTGGATCGGAATTCGTCGGGAATGCTCCGCGATTTCCGAGACTGAACATCGAAACACACCATGACCGACTTCGCATCCGCAGCCAACGCCCCGTGGTCCACCACCTGGAAGTCCATCGTGAAGGACGAATCGCCCACGTGGGAGACCCAACTGCGCACCACGAGGGGCTCGAGGTCGAACTCGATGGGCCGGCGATAGTCGATCTCCTGTCGCGCTACCACCTGCCCGATCACCGATCGGTCACTAAGCGCCCACTGCCGGTAGACCCGCACCCGAGCCTCCATGATGTAGTCGATCACCACCGAGTTACTGACGTGGTCGTATGGGTCGAGATCCTTGAAGCGCTTGGCAACTTCGATGTCGTAGACGGTCATTAGTCGCGGGTGAGCTTGCGGTACGTGGCCCGGTGCGGTCGAGCAGCCTCTTCACCGAGGCGTTCGATCTTGTGCTTCTCATAGGACTCGAAGTTGCCCTCGAACCAAAACCACTGCGAATCCCCCTCGTAGGCCAAGATGTGCGTGGCGATGCGATCGAGGAACCAGCGGTCGTGCGAGGTGATCACCGCGCAACCGGGGAACTCCAGGAGGGCGTTCTCCAGCGAGCCGAGGGTCTCCACATCCAAATCGTTCGTCGGCTCATCGAGCAGCAGGACGTTGCCGCCCATCTTCAACGTCAAGGCCAAGTTCAGCCGGTTGCGCTCGCCACCGGAGAGCACCTTCGCGGGCTTTTGCTGATCGGGACCCTTGAAGCCGAACGCCGAGACATACGCTCGCGACGGAAGTTCTACGTTGCCGACTTTGATCCAGTCGAGGCCATCGCTGACGACCTCCCAGACGTTCTTGGTCGGATCCAAACCTGCGCGGCTTTGATCGACGTAGGAAAGCGAGACGGTCTCTCCTACCTTGATATCGCCCATCGTGGGCAGGACGTCCTTGTCTTCGGCGTCGCCTTCGGCGGCGGCCACGAGCATCTTGAACAAGGTGGTCTTGCCGACGCCGTTCGGTCCGATCACACCGACGATTCCGTTGCGCGGCAGTGAAAAGGAAAGATCGTCGATCAGGATGCGATCACCGAAGGCCTTGGTCAGGTGATCGGCCTCGATCACGAGGTTTCCTAGGCGCGGACCGGGCGGGATCTGGATCTCCTCCATATCCAACTTCTTGGCCTTCTCCGCTTCGGCGGCCATCTCCTCATAGCGCTGCAACCGCGATCGAGACTTCGTCTGCCGAGCCTTCGCATTGGAGCGCACCCACTCGAGTTCATCGGTCAGGCGCTTTTGCAACTTGGCGTCCTTTTGCCCCTCGACCTTCATCCGGGCAGCTTTGGTCTCCAGGTAGGTGGAGTAGTTGCCCTGGTAGGGGTAGGCGCGACCCCGATCGAGCTCCAGGATCCATTGGGCGACGTTGTCCAGGAAGTAGCGGTCGTGGGTGATGGCCACGACCGTGCCGGCGTACCGCTCGAGGTATTGCTCGAGCCAGTTGACGCTTTCGGCATCGAGATGGTTCGTGGGCTCATCGAGCAGCAGCAGATCCGGTGCCTGCAGCAGCAACTTGCACAGCGCCACTCGGCGCTTCTCCCCACCGGACAACACGGAGATCTCGGCATCGCCAGGCGGGCAGCGCAGCGCGTCCATGGCTTGCTCGAGTTGAGCCTCGAGGTCCCAGGCGTTCTTGTGATCGATGGCTTCTTGGAGCTTGCCCATCTCCTCGAGCAGGGACTCGTAGTCCGCGTCCGGATCGGCGAGCTCGGCCGAGATCGCGTTGTAACGGTCCACCATCGCCTTGGTTTCGGCGACTCCGTCCTCTACGTTCTCCAAGACGGTCTTGCTCTCGTCCAACTGTGGCTCTTGCATCAAGATGCCGACGCTGTAGCCCTCCATCAACTTGGCTTCGCCGTTGGAGACCTCATCGACGCCGGCCATGATCTTCAGCAGGCTGGACTTGCCGGCTCCGTTAGGGCCGACCACCCCGATCTTCGCTCCCGGCAGGAAAGCGAGTGTGACGTCGTCGAGGACCACCTTGTCCCCGTGTGCCTTGCGGGCTTTTTGCAGCGTGTAGATGAACTCAGCCATGACAACCTTTCCGTCGCGGCCTGAGCCTAGTTGCCCTGCACCACGATGAATTCACAGCGGGGACCGGGCGCACGGGCCA
>CAZJYN010000016.1:0-3207 GCA_964550285.1 uncultured Rubrivirga sp. | reverse complement strand
ATGCAAGCACGCCGAACATCCTGCGAAACTCACGCTGTAGCCAGTTCCGCGGACTCCGATGCATCGACCTCGGAGTCGAGTTCCTCGCTCAAAGCATCCGCGCCCATCACATCGGCCATGATCCGGGTCTCGTTCTCGGCGACCGCCGCACTCTTGACCCGAGTGAACTCAGCCGTTCCCCGCGCGAGGTCCGGTCCGACCGCGTACGCCTCCACGTCCTGGTAGCGAACGGTGTGGGAGGTCTCCCCGCAGGGCCGTTCGACCTCACGGCTGCGCAGTCGGCCGTAGACGATGACCGGCATCCCCTTCTTCACCGAGTTCGCCACGTTGCTGGCAACTTGCCGCCAACAGGTGACCGAAAGGTAGTGCGTATCGCCCTCCACCCAGCGTTCGCTCGCCCGGTCGAAACGTCGGGTGTTCGAGGCCACCCGGAATGTGGCGACCGGATCGCCGTTGCTCGTGAATCGCAGATCCACGTCGCGAATCACATTGCCGACCACGGTCATCATTACGTCGTTCATGGGAAACCCACCCTTCATCGGAGTCCATCTCCGTTCGTTCCAGAGTGGGGTCGCGCCCATTCGAGGAATACCCGTCGATGGGCCGCTGTGGAAACCGCGCACGCACGGTGTGGACGACTCAGGTAGGGATCGTCAACCGAAGGTGGGCGCCCCCGGAGGTTCGGTTATCGATCGTCCATTCCTCGGCGGTAGCAGCCCCGAAAAGTCGATAGCCCAACCCGGCTTGTGCCAGGTCATCGATGCCCGCCCCGTCATCCACCACATCGACCTCGACACCCTCGGGCAGCGCACCGATACGGACTCCCATCGCTTTGGCCCCGCCATGGCGGTAGGCATTAGCGATCGCCTCCTCGACGATCCGATCGATGGTTCGTTGCACCAGATCGGGAATGGAGTCGGAATCGAGCGCCGGATCGACGTCGATATCCACCGTGACCAAGCCCGCCCAAGGCTCGGCGATCGCCGAAAGCCGCTCTGCGAGTGAGCCGGTGCGCTCGGGCAACCCGATCTGCGCGACCGCCTTGCCCACCTGCTCCACCAACCGCCGCCGAGACCCTTCTCCACCCGATCCCGCGATCAGCGCTGTCCCCGCCACCAAGGGTGAGTGGGCGGTTCCGTGCAACTGCGCTGCCAATTCTCGCAGCGCCGCATCGCGCTCCTCTTCGAGTGCTTCACGACTGATCTGGACCTGATTGACGTCCTTGCTCAGTTTGTTCAGGACGATCTCGCTGGATGTGATGGCTCCGGAGATGACGGTCACGAGGACAACGACGAGAGGCAGCCAGAAGGCATTGAGGACAAGCACCGGCACGGCCACATCCGGTGGCCGCGGATCGAACAGCACGTAGGCAATCGGACTGACGAACAGGTACGCGACGACCAGCATGGTGACTACTGCCAGGGTCCATTGCGAGGGCCGGGCTCGAATCCACCGATTGGCCAAGGTGATGCACACCCACATCGCGGTCAGCGCGTAGGCAAGATTGATCACTCCCCACAGCACACCCATCGCCGCGATCGTCGTTCCGATCGCCGAGACACCCCAAAAGATCAAGACCGGGGCCACCGGGATGGGGTGACCCCTCAGCGCAGCCCACAGAACACTTCGCACCCGGGTTTCCCGCTCGGGTTCATCGATGTCAGCGGGTCGTTCGTCGTCCCAGATTCGGTGACTCGTCTGGCGAATCGCCTCACTGACTTCCCGCGGATCATCGGTATTCAAACCCTGAAGCGTGGAGGCGACTTCCTCCCGAACACCTTCTGCCAGCGCCGCACGCAACACCTGAACCTGCCCACGCTCTTGCAGCCGTGCGCGCTCCGCAGCGACCTTCTCCGCGATGAGGCGACGTCGTTCGCTTCGATACGTAGTCAGCACCGACAGCACGAATGCCCCAGTCGGTAATGCGATAGCACCGAGCAACCCGCCCGCCACCATGCGATTGACGAGATCCGCGACGGTGAAGGGTTGCAAGTCCAGACTCGAGGCAGTTAGAACTACGACGGCTCCACGGAAGATGCCGATCGCTGCACCGACTGCTGCGACGACCCAGATCGCCACCGGCCGATTGCGTCGGTTCCTGAGCACCGTGTAGTCCGCAAGAACGAAACCCACGGCGATCGCCAGCAGTCCAGCGAATGCAACCGCCAACCAACCCCACCACTGCGAACCTTCGGGCTCGGTCCGGATGCCGGTAGTGACAGCCAGCATGTTCAGCGGAACGTTGATCAGATACAGCAGCCAGGAGATCGCCCAACGACCACCGATGTGCTCCCGCAGCGATTTGCCGAGTACCCGCCTGTTCTTCAAGACAACGCCTTACGCCGGCGGGAACTCGACGACATCCGGATTCACCCGAGACCCCACCAGCCGGTAGTAGGCGCGCGCCAGCGCCACCCGCTGGTTCAAGGTGCCGTCGCCGTCGATACCCAACCTCTTCGCGGTTCGTGAGATCGTCTGCTCGACCGACTTCACCTCCACCACGCGCGCCCGAGCGATTTCCGAGTTCGTCAGCCCGCACGCCAGCAATCGCAGTGTCTCGATCTGAGCATCCGTTAGGTCCACCCGTGGTGCCTGCACCGAATCCTGTCCTTGGAGTGAACCGAAGACCGCTTCAACGAGGAAGTCCAGATCGACGAGGGATTGCTTCACGATGTATCCGGCGCCACGAGGGACTTTCGCAAGGCTCGCACTCAGCAGCCGGGGATCTTCATAGGACGTCAAGATGACCACACCGAAATCCGGGAGCATCCGACGCACGCCGTTCGCGACATCTATCCCGGTCGGCCCGGGACCGAGATCGAGGTCGAAGATTCCGACCTGCGCTCGCGCTTCCACCGCTTGTTGGATTGCGTTCCTGGCGTCGGCCGCCTCCGCAACCACATGAAGGTTGTACTTCTCCAAAGCAGCGCGCAAGGTGACCCGGGTGAAATCGTCGTCCTCCACCAACATGACGCGCACAGCGTCGGCCTTGGGCCTTGCTGCTGGCTCGGACTCAGGCGCACACACGGACCCCATTATTCGAGCGGCCCCTAGCTGAGGACAGCGCCTGGTCGAAATCTCCCAGAAGTGACGGGATAGCCCCGCACCCCCACCTGGGATACTCGCCTCCAAGCGCCCGTAGCTCAACGGATAGAGCAACCGGTTTCTACCCGGTCGGTTGAGGGTTCGAGTCCTTCCGGGCGCGCT
>CAZJYN010000015.1:0-32291 GCA_964550285.1 uncultured Rubrivirga sp. | reverse complement strand
CGCGCACCGGCGAGGCAGTGAAGATCAAGGCCACCAAGCTTCCGAAGTTCCGCCCGGGTGCGGAGTTCAAGGGCGTCGTCTCCGGCGCTAAGAAGCTCGTGGAGCCGACCGCCGCGAAGCCCGCTGCCAAGAAGGCCGCGAAGAAGGCTCCGGCCAAGAAGGCCGCTGCGAAGAAGACCGCCAAGAAGGCTCCGGCCAAGAAGGCGACCCGTCGCTAGGCCTAACAAGCGATAACGCTCGATCGGGGACCGCCTGCAAGGGCGGTCCCCGATCTACGTCTAGGGCCCGATTCAGGCCAGGGCGCGCAGGGTTGCCGGGCCCACACCGATGCGTTGTGCGTCCCATAGGTCGATCTCGGTATCCACATCCCGCCGGGCGCGCAGCCACTGCTCACTGCGTTGGTTGCCTCCGAGTTCCACTGCACCGGCGGCCCGGTGGTGGGCGCGAGAATGCTCACCGAAGTAGCTAGTCGCGTTTGGATCCTTCGCGCACCACATAGTCGAGCCGGTCCCGGTGGTGTCCGCGACGAACGAGACGTCGTGGTCGTTCGCGGCGGCCAGGACGGTCGACAGGGTTTCGGCGGTCAGGCACGGGGTGTCGCCGAGTATCGCCACTACCGGTGCGTTCGCATCGACCAGCGCACGGCACTGGGCGATCGCGGCATTGATGCCTTGCGCCCCAACTTGGATCACGCCGCGGGCCTGGAAGCCCTCGGCAAGGGTGACCACCTCGGGATCGGAGGTGACCACGATGACCTCCCCGATATCGGGGCACTGCGAACAGGCGGCCAGCACATCTTGGGCGAAGGCCCCGGTCAGCGTGGGCGCATCGTCCCTGCTCGTGAGCCGGGACTTACCGGCGTTGAGCGAACGGATGGGCACGATCGCGGTCCAAGTTTCCACCGGCATATTGAACGCTATCCGCGGCAACCGGTGGGTTCGACCTACTAACCTGCGCTGATGACCGGTCACCCGATTCGCCGCTCACCGCGGGTGCGACGCCGCTGGAGACTGGGACCGGGCTACCGGATCGCGGTTTTCTTGCTGTGGCCGGTGATGACGGCCTTCACCAAGCGCGACTGGCGTGGGATGGATCGGTTGAACACCGACGACGGCGGCATCATCGTGGTCGCTAACCACATTTCCTGGTTCGATCCGCTGGTCATCTCGCACGCCATGTGGGAGAACGATCGACCCCCACGGTTCCTGGCCAAGGAATCGGTGTTCCGGGTCCCGGTGATCGGCTCGATCATCGAAAGCGCCGGGCAGATCCGGGTGTACCGCGAGACCAAGGAAGCGGTGGCCGCGGTGCGGGACGCCATCGCTGCCGTGCAGCGCGGTGAGTGCGTCGTCGTCTATCCCGAGGGAACGATCACCAAGGATCCTGGCGAGTGGCCGATGGCCGGGAAGACCGGGGCGGCACGAATCGCGCTGGCGACGGGCCGACCGGTGCTGCCGATGGCGCAGTGGGGAGCTACCGAGGTGATGCGTCCCTACCGCAAGGAACTGCGGCTGCTGCCACGTAAGACGATGCACGTGTCCGTCGGTGCGCCGGTCGATCTGTCGGACTTCGAGGATCGGCCGATGGATCACGACACCCTCGAGGCCGCCACCGATCGCATCATGGACGCCCTCACCGCCGAACTCGCGGCGATTCGAGGGCAGGAACCACCGTCGCAGCGCTTCGTTCCCGAATCTCGAAACTCGCATGGCACGCAGCAGGGCGGTCGTTGATGCGGGTCGCGATGATGGGGTCGGGCTCGTGGGGCACGGCCTTCGCGATGGTGCTGGCGCACGCCGGATGCGAGGTGAGCATCTGGTCTCGCGATGAACGCACCGTCGAGCAGATCACCACGATCCGGCAGAACCGCACCTACCACCCCGGGGTCGAGTTGCCCGAGGGCATTTCGGCCACCTTGTCGGCGCCCGAAGCGCTTGCCGGAGCCGAACTCGTCGTACTCGCGATTCCCGCGCAGGCGGTGCGCGCGAACCTGCTGCAGTGGAAGTCCGACATTCCACCGACGGCGGTGATCGTCTCGCTGATCAAGGGAATCGAGATCGGCACGACGATGCGGATGAGCGAGGTGATCGCGCAGATCCTGCATACCCCCAGTGAGCAGATCGCGGTCGTCTCCGGGCCCAACCTCGCCCGGGAGATCGTGCAACGCCAACCCACCGCGAGCACGGTCGCGTGCACCGATTCGCGAACGGCGCAAGCGGTCCAAGCGGCGTGCACCACGAACTATTTCCGGCCCTATTGGACAACCGACGTGATCGGCACCGAGATCGGCGGTTCGGTGAAGAACGTCATCGCGGTGGCCAATGGGATGGCCGTCGGGATGGGTCTGGGGGAGAACTCGCAGGCTTCGCTCATTACCCGGGGTCTGGCGGAGATGGCCCGGCTCGGCGTGGCGCTGGGCGCGGACCCGCTTACCTTCCAGGGCCTAGCCGGGGTCGGTGACCTGGTCGCGACCTGTCAATCGGCGCTATCGCGCAACCGAACCTTCGGGGAGAACATCGGGTCCGGATTGACGGTCGAGGAGACGATCGACATCACTCGGCAAACATGCGAGGCGTACAAGAGCTGCACTCCGATCCTGGAGATGGCCCGCGAGAACGGGGTGGAGATGCCGATCACCGAGCAGGTGGTGAACGTCTTGCACCACGGGCACTCGCCGACGGTCATGGCGGCGGCGTTCATGGCGCGCGACACTCGCTCTGAGACGGACTCGCGCGGCTAGCGGGTCACGAATCGTGCAGGGTCGTTCGCAGGGCCCTTCGCAAGTCCTGCCATAGGTCCTCGGGCGCCTCGATGCCGACCGACAGCCGCACTAGGTCCTCGGGGACATGCGTGGCTTCCAGCGGCCAACGACGACGACGCTCGAGGGAGGATTCGACCCCGCCCAGGCTCGTTGCATGGACCCAGATCAAGGTGGCGTTGCAGACCCGATCCGCCCGGGAAGCATCGCCGCCGAATTCGATCGCCAGCATCGTCCCGAAGTGCCGCACGCGGCTGATACCAGGCTCGCCTTGGAGTCGGTCAGCGAGCATCTCGGCGGTCTTCGTGGCGCGTTCGATGCGCAGCGGCAAGGTGCGGATGCCACGGGTCGCTAGGTAGGCATCGAACGCACTCGGTGCTGCACCGAGCAAGGTGCGCCGGCTGCGAAGCGACTGCGCGATACCTAGATCCTCGGTGACCAACGCGCCCATCAACAAGTCCGAGTGACCGGACAGTGCCTTGGTGGCACTGTGCAGCACTATGTCCGCACCCGATGCAAGCGGCTTTTGCAACATCGGTGTGGCGAACGTGTTGTCCACGATGGAACGTGTTCGGCGTTCGCGGGCGGTGCGCAGGACAGTGTCGAGTTCGGCGCGTTCGAGCAGCGGATTGGTGGGCGATTCCAACCACAACAGCGCGGCCGGTCGTGAAAGGGCCGCGATCACGCCCGCGGTGTCGGTGATGTCGACGAGATCGAGTTCGATGGCCCCGCGCTCGTGGAGTTCGCGCAGCCGGGCGGCGACCCCGGTGTAGGCGGTGGTGGGCGCGATGACCCGACCGCCGATCGGCACCAGATCCAATGCCGCGTCCGCGGCACCCATGCCCGAGGAGAAGGCGATGGCTTGTGCCGGACCTCGTGCGCTAGCCGACTCCAACTGCGCCACTACGGATTCGAAGGCGGTGATCGTCGGTCCACCTTCGCGTGCGTATTCGATGTCGCCGCCGGCGACGAAGGTCGAGGCAGCGACGATCGGGGTGTTAAGCGGGGCGTCCGGGGTGCGCGCAGGTCTCCCGGCCATCACCGCGATGGTGGCCGGATCCACCGACTCGACCGGCGCGACCGGCTCGACCGGCTCGATCGGCTCGATCGAAGCCTCGCTCTCGCTCATGCCCCGACCGTAGTGGTGTTTACCTAACCGACATCTTGCGGCCGATACCGTGCGCACCATGTCGGGTTCCACGGTGGCGTTGGTCTTCGGTGGCCGCAGTAGCGAGCATTCGATTTCCTGCATCAGCGCCGCGGCCGTGTGGGACGCACTCGAAGCCACCGGCCACACCGTGCTGCCGATCGCGGTGACCCCGAGCGGGGCGATGGTCCGCTACGACCAGCGCCCCAGCGACCTACGTGGCGTGGAGTTACCGATCGTGGTGGAGGGTTCGGCATCGGTGGTCTTCGCGACGGACCCGAGCATCCACGGGGTCCTCGTGGACGGTGAGCCCGTCCGCGTGGACGTGGTGTTCCCGGTCTTGCACGGCCCGTGGGGGGAAGACGGCACGATCCAAGGGCTGCTCGAACTCGCGGGCCTGCCCTACGTCGGATCGGGGGTCCTTGCCTCGGCGCTGTGCATGGACAAGTTGACGCTCAAGCAGGTGCTGCAGGCCGCGCAGGTACCCGTCACCCCATGGGTAGCGGTCGTGGGTGCGGAGTGGGCTGGCGAAAAAGAGGAGTTGATGACCCGCATCGAGGAGCTCGCACCGGTCGTGTTCGTCAAGCCGTCACGCGCTGGTTCCTCGGTCGGCATCTCGCGCATCGAGCGGGCGGACAGCGGAGCGCTCGGGGCCGATTTCATCGGCGCACTCGAGGCCGCGATCGGCGATGCCCGCGCACACGACCCGCGGGTGGTGGTCGAACAGGGGATGGTCGGATCCCGCGAGATCGAATGCGCGGTTCGACAAGATGCTAACGGGCAGGTGAGCGTGAGCGTCCCGGCGGAGATCCGCGTGCGCGAAGGCTTCGACTTCTACGACTTCGAAGCCAAGTACATCGCAGACGGCGCCGAGCTGATCGTGCCGGCGGACCTCGATCCGGGCGTCGCCGCGCAGATCCAAGCCCTCGCCGAGCGCTGCTTTCGAGCCGCCGGTTGCGAAGGCTTGGCTCGTGTCGACTTCTTCGTGCGCGATGAACAGATCGTCGTGAACGAGGTCAACACCATGCCCGGTTTCACTCCGATATCGATGTTCCCGCGAATGTGGGAAGCATCCGGTGTTCCCTACGCCGACTTGATCGATTCGCTGGTGGGCGAAGCTGCGGCGCGTCGCCCCGGCCTGCGCTAGGCGCCGGCGAGCGCGCGGACGCCGGCCACGGCGAAGATAGTCGCGGACTCGATCTCCGCGGAAGGATCTTGGCCCGGCTCGATCCGGCGGGCGGCGGCCTCGACCAAGCCCTGGACGTACCGGGTGGCTCGATCGACGTCGGTGATTCCGAGTTCGTCCATCGCCGAGCCCAACGGTGCGGCCAAGGTGGCATGCAAGGCACTAAGGGTCCGGCGGACGTCGGCTGGAAGGGTCTCGCTGCTCAGCAGTACCAGCAGGCCATGGCTGCCGTCGCTGATCAGTTCCAAGGACACCCGCACGTAGGTCAGCACCTTCTCCTCAGGCGAGGTCTCCTGGGCAAGGGCGCGGTCGACCTCCTGGGTCCAGATCTCCATCCGCTCGCTGAGCACAGCCGAGAGCAGGTCCTGCGTGGAGGAGAAGTACTCATACACCGCGGGGCGCGATAACCCGGCACGAGCGGCCACGGCGGTCATGGTCACCGCGGTCGGTCCTCCGGAGAGCACCAGTTCGTGACCGGCGGCCAACAAGGCGGCGCGTCTTTGGTCGCGGTGCTCGGTGATAGTCGGAGCGTCGATGCGGGGCACCCAAGGATCATGACATATCGGACGGAATTCCACCCCTTCACGGCACGAGGGCGCTCAGTTCGGTGAGGGCCTCCACCTCCGGGCGGTAGGCCGCCGGGACACGGACCTGGATCACCGGATCGGCCTCGAAGGTGGTGAACACCGTGCCGGCGTCGTCGCTTTGGGCTACCCAGGCAACGTCGTCGACCTCGAGGATCTGCGCATCGGGGGGAACGTCGAACTGCACCCCGCAGGCCAACACGATGGGCGGATCCCCCCACGCCAGGGCGGCCGCGTCCGCCGGGGTGGTCTCGCGCTGCAATTCCCCGAGCAGCCGGATGGGTGCGGCACCCAGGATCGGCTCGCAGGCGCCGGAGGTGCTCGAGATGTCCGGGGCTTGCACCGCGACGGGACGGGAGCATCCGCTGAGGGATCCAAGTGTCGCCAGCGCGCTGCCCGCGATGATCGCCGAGATCGTCACCGATGCGACATAGGCTGGCGCGACCACGCACCAAAGACTACTTGCGCGAAGGACGACACATGACGGGCGAACGCACGCTGCGCGATGTCGGCGAGTTCGCCGTGATCGAACGGATAGTCAGCACCTCGCAGCTTCCCGTCGAGGTGGCGGAAGTCGGACCGGGAGACGACGCCGCCGTCCTCGCCGCCACCGATGGTCGGGTCATCGCCTGCGTCGATGTATTGGTCGAGGGCCGGCATTTTCGCCGCGATTGGTCCAGTGCCATCGATGTGGGCAAACGGGCTGCCGCTGCGAGCCTGTCCGATGTCAACGCTATGGGTGGACGGGCCACCAGCGTGCTCGTCGGCCTCGTGGCTCCGGCGGACCTACCGCTGGCGTGGGTGACCGAGATGGCCGCTGGCCTCACCCAGGAGTGCACCCAAGCAGGTGCGGTGCTCGCCGGCGGGGACACCACCGAGGGCGATGCGATCGTCATTTCGGTGACCGCCCTGGGATCACTGGACGGACGGGCGCCGATCACCCGCGCGGGTGCGCAGCCCGGGGATCGCATCGCCGTATGCGGACGCTTGGGCTGGGCCGCCGCGGGGCTTGCCGTCCTTGGTCGGGGTTTTCGCTCACCGAAGGCACTTGTCGATGCGCATCGCTACCCGCAGATCGACTACGACGCCGGTCGACGCGCCGCGCAGTCCGGTGCTCGCGCGATGATCGACGTCAGCGACGGCCTCATCGCCGATCTCGGTCACATCGCCGAGGCCTCGGGCGTGCAGATCGACATCACTACCGAAGGCAACCTCGCCTTCGAGGTCCCCGAGCCGATGCAGGCCGCAGCAGCTGCGTACAACGTCGATGCCCGCGGCTGGATGCTCACCGGGGGAGACGACCATGCGCTAGTAGCGGCATTCCCCGCTGGTAGCGCATTGCCCGAGGGTTTCATCGAGATCGGCGCTGTGCGAGCACGGGCCGACGAAGACCGCGATAGCAGCACAACTTTCGTTACGGTCGATGGTGCCCCGTGGGGCGACGGGTCAGCCGGATCAGGCGGGTTCGCTCATTTCGGCTGAGCGCAAGCGCCGAGGGGGCGCGGTCGCCTCAGGCGCGGGTGACCTTGCCGGCCTTGATGCACGAGGTGCACACGTTCATCCGCTTGGGAGTGGCGCCGACCTTGGCGCGCACCCGCTGGATGTTGGGGTTCCAGCGCCGCTTGGTGCGCCGGTGCGAGTGGGAGATGTTGTGCCCGAAACCGGGACCCTTGCCGCAGACATCGCAGGTGGCAGCCACGGTGCACTCCTTGAATTCCAGCCCGGAGAGCCCCAGCTATCCGGTTCGAGACGTTCGATACGGCTGCCCCGAAGCGGTAGCAGCCCCGAAAGGGTAGCCGACACCGCCCGGCTGGGCGTGCGCGACCCCGTCGACGGCCCCGCCCGCCCGGTAGCGTCCACGCCGTGACGTCGCTCGACGGCTGGGGCACCAAGCTCCGGGGACTGGTCGGCGGTCGGACCGCCGGAGCCTTCGAGCGCGGCTTGGGTCTGGTGACCGTGGGGGATCTGCTGCGCCACTATCCCCGGCGCTACGCCGAGCGCGGCGAACTCACCGCGATCGCCGGTTTGGTGGATAAGGATCACGTCACCGTCGTCGCCGAGATCGCCAAGGTGACGACCCGTCGCATGCGCAGCAAGAAGGGCTCGATCCTGGAAGTCCTCGTGACCGATGGAACCGACTCCCTGGACATCACGTTCTTCAACCAACCGTGGCGCGAACGCGAGCTGCGGGTAGGTCACCGTGGCCTGTTCGCCGGAACCGTCAGCACCTACCGGGGCCGGCGCCAACTCGCCCATCCCCAGTACGTGGTGCTCGACGATGCATCCGCCGACAGCGCCTTGAACTTCGCCGGCGCGATCATCCCGGTGTATCCGTCGTGCAAGACCGTGACCACTTGGCAGATCCAACGCGCGGTAGGGGTCGTGCTCGATGCGTTCGGCGCCGAGCTGCTCGAACTCGACCCCCTGGAAACCGGCGAACCGACGATCCGGCAACAAGCCGGGGTGTGCGATCTGCGCACGGCGATGGAGGGCATTCATCGCCCGAGCAGCTATCCGCAGATCGACCAGGCCCGCCAGCGGCTGATCTTCGAAGAGGCCATCGTGCTGCAAACGGCGTTAGTGGAGCGTCGCATGCTCGCTCAGGGACACCGTGCGCGTCCGCGCCCGGATGAGGGTTCGAAGCTGCGCGGGGCCTTCGAGGCGGCGCTGCCGTTCGCGTTGACCGACGGACAGCGCGAGGTCGGGGCCGAGATAAGCGCGGACATCGCGCGGGATGTGCCTATGCAACGGCTGCTGCAAGGAGATGTCGGAAGCGGCAAGACCGTCGTGGCGCTGCGAGCGATGCTCGATGTAGTGGCCGACGGCGGGCAAGCGGTGTTGTTGGCACCCACCGAGGTGCTCGCCGCCCAGCACGCGGCGGGTATCCGCTCCCTGCTCGGTCCGCTCGGGCAGGCGGGAACCTTGCTGGAGGCCGACGCACCCGAAGGGATACGCGGTACCCAGGTGGTGCTGTTGACCGGCTCGGCTCGCTCCCGGGAACGTCGTGCTGCCCTCGAGGCGATCGCCAGCGGTCAGGCCGGGCTCGTGGTCGGCACGCACGCGTTGCTGGAGGAAACGGTGGAGTTCGCCGATCTCGGGCTCGTGGTCATCGACGAGCAGCACCGTTTCGGTGTCGAACAACGGGCCGCCTTGGCCCGCCGCGCACCCGATGACAGTTACCCGCATGTGCTGGTCATGACGGCCACACCGATTCCGCGCACGGTTGCCATGACTGTCTTCGGTGATCTCGATGTCTCGACGCTGGCGGAAGTGCCAGCCGGGCGTGCGGATGTGGCCACGCACGTCGTGGATCCGCTCCAGCAGCCTGCGCACGTGGATCGGTTGTGGCAGCGGGCAGCCGAGGAGATCGGGGCCGGTCACCGGGTGTTCTTCGTATGTCCGCGCATCGATCGGCACGATCCCGAGCAGCAAACGCAACTGGAAGAAGAAGAAGCGGAGAGCCCGGAGAGCGCACCTGATCCGCCGCTTGCTACCGCAACCGTCGAAGGCGTCCTCGATGAAGCCAGGCGCCGCCTGCCGGATGCCAGCATCGCCCCGTTGCACGGACGGATGACCGCCGAGGACAAGGACGCGGTGATGACCGGCTTAGCCAGCGGGGAGGTCGATCTCGCGGTGTCCACGACCGTGATCGAGGTGGGCGTCGATGTGCCCGCTGCCACGATGATGGTCGTGTTCGATGCTGACCGGTTCGGTATCTCGCAACTGCACCAACTGCGTGGACGCATCGGCCGCGGCACCTTGCCGG
This sequence comes from uncultured Rubrivirga sp., assembly GCA_964550285.1. Classification (GTDB taxonomy): domain Bacteria; phylum Actinomycetota; class Actinomycetes; order S36-B12; family S36-B12; genus S36-B12. The sequence goes on along the minus strand of CAZJYN010000015.1, from coordinate 22,850 downwards.
GGGTCTGCCTGCTGGTCAGTTCCGCCCCGAGCGGTTCGCCGGCGCGCGAGCGCCTCGATGCGCTCACCGCCACCCGCGACGGCTTCGAATTGGCCAATCGCGATCTACAGATCAGGCGCGAAGGCGATGTGCTCGGCGGATCGCAGTCCGGCATGCGTTCCTCGCTGCGCCTGCTGCGAGTGGTCGAGGACGCCGAGACGATCGTGCAAGCACGCACGCTCGCCGAGTCGCTGCTGGCGCAGGATCCGTCGCTGTCGCGCCACCCTGCCCTGAAGGCCGCCGTGGCGGCACTGGACACCGAGCAAGCCGAGTTCTTGGACAAGACGTGACCCGCATCATCGCCGGCAGTGCGCGTGGACGCCGGTTGACCATCCCCGCTGCCGGCACCCGGCCCACGTCCGATCGCGTGCGCGAGTCGATGTTCGCCAGCATCGAAGCCCGCCTTGCCGCCCAGGGGCGCTCGTGGGTGGACGTGGCGGTGTGCGACCTGTGGTCCGGATCGGGGGCGATCGCGTTGGAGGCCTGGAGCCGGGGTGCAACCCGCGTGCTAGCCGTCGATCGCTCCGCAGGCGCCATCCGCGCGATCGAAGGCAACATCGAGCAACTCGGTGCCGAGGGCGTCGAAGTGATGCGCACCGACGTCATGCGGGCACTTGCCGGCCCTCCCGCGCAGGGGCCCTTCGATGTGCTGATCGCCGATCCGCCTTACGACGACGACGCCGCGGGTGTGCAGCAGGCCCTCGCGCAGGCCGTGGCGACCGGCTGGTTGGGGCCGGCCGCCCTCGTGGTCGTGGAACGGGATCGACGCGGCGGGTGCCCGTTGCCCAGCACGATCGAGATCAGCGACGAACGCACCTACGGCGACACCGTGCTTTGGTACGGTCACGCAACCGACGGGCGGGAGGAATAGCCGCGATGAGGGCGATCTGCCCGGGGTCCTTCGACCCCGTCACCAACGGTCATCTCGATGTGTTCATCCGCGCGGCGCGGATCGCCGACGAGGTCACCGTCGCAGTTTTGGTCAACCGCACCAAGGCCGGCATGTTCAGCGTCGAGGAACGCATGGAACTACTACGTGAAGTGACCTCGGACCTGCCCAATGTGCGCGTCGATTCCTTCCACGGCCTGCTCGTGGACTACTGCCGCGAGCACGGCATCGAGGCGATCGTCAAGGGCCTGCGTGCGGTGAGCGACTTCGACTATGAGTTGCAAATGGCCCAGATGAACCACCGCCTCGGGGAGGTCGAGACCTTGTTCGTCTCCACGAACCCCCAATACAGCTACCTGTCCTCCAGTTTGATCAAGGAGGTGGCCCGGCACGGCGGCGATGTGACCGGGTTGGTGCCGCAGGCCGTGTTGGATCGCTTCCCCGGGAAGTTCTCCGACACAATGTGAAAAGGGCCCGCAGGCGGCGGGTGCGGACCAACAGGAGGCCCAGGAGTGGACATCCAAGAACGGCTCGATGAGTTGACCGTGCTCGTCGAGGACGCCAAGTCGATGCCGTTATCGGCATCGTGCGTCATCAACCGCTCCCAGGTGCTCGACCTCATCGAGGAGATACGCCAGCTGCTGCCGGATTCGGTGCAGCGGGCCGATGAGTTGCTAGCCGACCGCGAGGCCGTGGTGCAAGACGGCCGGCGCGAAGCCGACCGCATCTTGGAACGAGCCCGCACCGAAGCCGACAAGATGGTCTCCGAGCACGAGGTGTACCTCGCGGCGGTCGCCGAAGCCGAGGCGCTGCGCGGTGAGACCGTCACCGATACCGCCCGGATGCGTCAAGAGACCGACGATTACATCGACGCCAAACTCGCCAGCTTCGAGATCACCTTGCAAAAGACCCTGCAAACGGTCGATCGTGGTCGTGAGCGCATTCGCAGTCAGATGTACGAGGACCTCGCGCCGGTCGAAGGCGGCGGGGAGTTCTTCGACGCCGAGGCGCGTGAGGAGTACTGAGCATGTCCGACGTCGCCGCGACGGCGATCGACGTCTCACGGTTGCCGCGCTCCCCGGGCAGCATGCTCGAAGTCTCCAAGCCAATTCCCGCGCCCGCGGATCTGTCGGTTGCCATGGCACGGGTGGTTCCCGGCTCGATGATCGACGTGGACTTGACGTTGGAGTCGGTGGTCGAGGGAATCTGGATGAACGGCACCGCCGATGTCGAGGTCAGCGCCGAATGTTCGCGTTGCCTAGATCCGATCGAATGGTCCGAGACCGTGGAAGTCGAGCAACTGTTCGTCTACCCAGCCACCGATGCTTCCGGGGCCGTCGTCGGCGCCTCCTTCGGCGACGAACCTGACGGTGGCGACGGCGACGGCGAGGGCGACGAAGCAGAGCCCGAGGTGCGCGAGGACACCATCGATATCGAGGGGCCGCTGCGTGATGCCGTGGTGTTGTCGCTACCGATGGCGCCCCTTTGCTCGCCGGACTGCGGTGGCATCTGTGCGCAGTGCGGTGAGCGACTGGAATCGATCGACGCCCCCCACGATCACCCCAGCACCGATCCGCGGTGGGCCGGCCTCGAGGCTTTGTTGGAAGACACCGATCAGGGGGTCAGCGAAGACGGGCCAGAGCGGTAGGGGATGATGGGCGCCGCCTGAGTTGAGCGGCACCCATGTGGTGGTCGCGAACCCGAAAGAAGGAACCACCGTGCCTGTCCCCAAGCGCAAGATGTCCCGTTCGAACACCCGTAGTCGGCGTTCGCAGTGGAAAGCCAGCGCGCCGACCCTCGTGACCTGCGCACGGTGCAAGGAGAAGCGGCCCGCGCACACTGCCTGCCCGAACTGCGGCACCTACGCCAAGCGACGCGTCCTGGACGTGTAGTCCATGCCCCGGGTCGCCATCGACCTCCTTGGAGGAGATGCCGGACCGGAGGTCGTTGCGGACGCGATCGCGTCCTATCTGGACGCTCCGGGGGATGACCGCGCCGAGTTGTGCGTGGTCGGGCCCGCCGAACGCGCCCGGGAATTGCTCGGCGCGCGCGGCATTGATCTCGATGCCACCGGCCACCGCGTGCTCCATGCGCAAGTTTGCGTGCCGATGACGGCCACCTCGCACGACACCCTCGCGCTGCTGCGAGAGCGCGAGGATGTCTCGAGCGCGGTGGGCATCGGTGCGGTTCGCGACGGCATAGCCGATGCATTCATCTCCATCGGGCATACCGGAGCGACCGTCGCGGCCAGCGTCCTTGGGCTCGGTCGGTTGCCGGGCATGGGCAGGCCCGGGCTGGCCGTGGAATTGCCGAGCGCACGTGGCCCCGTGGTGCTGGTGGATTGCGGCGCCGCGCCCTTCGCCACCGAACACGACCTCATGCGGTTCGCAGCATGCGGGCTGGCCTACGCCCAGGCGCGGGGTGTCGCCGATCCGACGGTGGGCCTGTTGAGCATCGGCTCCGAGCGCGGCAAAGGCGATCGGTTGCGCAAGGCCACCGATGTCGCCCTCGAGGAGCGGTTCGCCGACCAGTACGTCGGCGCCGTCGAAGGACATGATCTCGTCGGGCAATCACCCGCTGACGTCGTCGTCGTCGATGGCTTCACCGGGAATGTCGCGGTGAAGTCGATGGAAGGTGCGCTGCGTTGGTCTGTCGCGGCGATGTCGAAGGTGTACGACGATCCCGAACCGGCCCAAGGGGTGCTGCGCACCTCGCACTTCCTGTCCGGTGGTGTCCTGCTCGGTGTGCCCGGTGCCGTGGTCGTGGGTCACGGTGCCTCCGCACGCGATGAGATCGTCGCTTGCATCCACCGCGCCGTGCAGTTGTTGGACGGTGCCGTGGTCGATCGGCTGCGCCGATCGCTGGCGGGCTTCGCGTCGTTGGACGCGCGCGGGGAACCGGAGAGCGAGTAGCCGGTGGGTGACAGCGATCAAACCGTGAACACCGCAGCCGTTGCCCGGGCGCTGGATGTCGATCCGCAGACGGTGCGAGCCGACACCCCGCTGCGATCCCTCGGCTGGTCGGGCACCGCCGCGGAGTGGGTCGTCGTCAGCGATCACCTTGGCCTACCCATCGACGTCGATCCATCCGCAGATGCGCAACCGGCCACGATCGGTGAACTAATCGCTATCGTCGGGTCCATCCACCAACGATCGGTGTCCACGAGCCACGCCCCGAACGACACCAACGAGGCGAAAGGGTGAGCGAGATGACCTCGTCGCGCGTCGACGAATCGTTGGGGGAGTTCATGGCCGCACTCGGTCAATCGATGGATCCCGACCTGCTTCGGCAAGCCCTGACGCATCGCTCGTATGCATACGAAAACGGTGGACTGCCGACCAATGAACGCCTGGAGTTCCTCGGTGATTCGGTGCTGGGCATCGTCGTCACCGAACGCCTGTACCGGGACTTCCCCGATGAGCCGGAGGGGCAACTGGCCAAGTTGCGGGCCGCTGTGGTCAACGCCCAGGCGCTGGCCGGCGTCGCTCGCGCGCTCGGGTTGGGCAACTACCTGCTGCTCGGCAAGGGCGAGGAGAGCACCGGCGGCCAGGACAAGTCCTCGATCCTCGCCGACGCCATGGAAGCGGTGATCGGTGCGATGTACATGTCCACCGATCTGGAGACCACCCGCTCGTTCATCGAACGGATCTTCGGGCCGTTGATCGCGACATCGGCCAACCTCGGCGCCGGGCTGGATTGGAAGACCTCCTTGCAGGAGCGGGCCGCGGAGACCGACAGCGGAGTGCCGGAATATCGCGTGAGCGACACCGGGCCCGACCACGCCAAGGAGTTCACCGCCGAGGTGCTGATCGGTGGCGAGGTCCTCGGAACCGGACGCGGGCGCAGCAAGAAGGTCGCTGAGCAAGAGGCGGCCGCGCATGCCTACGCGGCCTTGCAGGGTCCACTCGGCGGCGATGCCTGAACTTCCCGAAGTCGAGGTCGTCCGACGGGGAATCGACCGGTGGGCGACCGCCCGTCCGATCGCCGAAGTCCAGGTCCACTACCCCCGCTCGATTAGACGCAGCCCCGGTGGTGCACCTGCGATTCGCGATGCCCTCGCCGGTGATTCGTTCCGCTGCGCTAGCCGGCGCGGCAAGTACCTGTGGTTGCCGTTGGCGGACAAGGACGACCTCGCCCTCGTGGTGCACCTGGGAATGAGCGGTCAGGTGCTGATGCAGCCGCCGGATGTTGCAGATGAAAAGCACCTGCGGGTACGGATCGCCTTCGCTGACGACGACCGGGAGATGCGGTTCGTGGATCAACGCACTTTCGGTGGTCTCTACCTCGATGACTTGCGCGACGGCCTGCCGGTATCCATCACGCACATCGCCCGCGACCCGCTCGATCCGCTCTTCGATGCCGGTGCAACCGCCCGGGCGATCCGCCGCAAGGACACCGAGATCAAGCGGGTGTTGCTCGACCAGTCGGTGGTCTCGGGCATCGGGAACATCTACGCCGACGAAGCGCTGTGGCGGGCCAAGTTGCACGGGCGCAGGCCCACCGGCCGGCTGCGCCAGGTACGGGTACTGGAGCTGCTCGAGCATGCCCGCGATGTCATGGACGCCGCGCTCGGTGAAGGCGGAACGAGCTTCGATTCGCTCTACGTCAACGTGAACGGCGAATCCGGCTACTTCGATCGATCCCTGGATGCCTACGGTCGCGAAGGCGAGCCTTGTCACCGCTGCGGTGCACCGATGCGCCGGGAGGCCTTCATGAACCGCTCGAGCTTCCGCTGCCCCCGTTGCCAACCGGCACCCGCACCCGCACCCACACGCCCCACACGCCCCACACGCCCTCCACGCGTTTCCCCCGGAATCCGGGGGAAGTGAGCCGTTTCCCCCGGCCAGCCGGGGGAAACGAAGCGAACCCCCCGGATTCCGGGGGAAACGCGTGGAGGCGGGGGCGTTGGGCTAGGCGACGACGGTGGCGCCGGAACGCGTACTGCGGATCGGGGTGCCGATCGCTTCCTCGAACAACTTGAACGGGCTCATCTCGCCTGCATGATCACCATGGGCGACACGGGACTCCTCGAAGTAGGCATCGACCACGCGGGTGAGCGCGGAATGGCACTGCAACTCATCTGCGAGGGCCACCGTCAACCGCGAATCCTTGCATGCCAGCGCCATAGCGAAGGTGTCGTCGTAGTCGGCATCGAACAGGATGCGGGTAAGTCCGTGCTCATGGAAGAACGACGTAGCCGGGCTGCCCGCGATCGCCGAGTGCAAGACGCCTGCGTCGACGCCGCTCTTGACACCGAGCGCCATCATCTCGCCTAGGGCGACGGTGTGGTTGAACCACAACTGGTTGATGATCAACTTCACCACGTAGCCGCTTCCGCGCGGGCCGACGTGGAAGATGCGCTCGGGATTACCCATCACCTGTAGCAAGGGGAGCACTTCCTCGAAGTCCTCGGCGCTGGCACCGACGAAGAATTCCAGTGTTCCGTTCCGGGCACCGTGGGACATACCGGTCACCGGGGCTTCGGCGTAGCGCACACCGCGGGAATCGAGCACGGCTTCGACCTGCAGTAGGGCCGAACGGATGGATGTCGAGGTGTCGATCCACATCGATCCGGGCTTCATGGCAGCCGCCACGCCGCCGTCGAGCATGACCTCGTTGGTGATCCACGGGGTCGGCAGCATGGTGATGACGTAGTCGGCACCGGCTGCGGCTTCCTCGGCGCTGGCGGCCGCATGGCCACCGAGGACCACCAGGGCATCGACGCGTTCGGAGGCGAGGTCGAATACGGTCGTGGTGAAACCGCTGTCGATCAGATGCGCGGCCATCGCGCCGCCCATGTTGCCTAGTCCGAGGACCGCGACGGACTTCGTCGTAGCCGGTGCGGCGTCGTGTGAATGCAGGTCGGTGACGTTGTCGGTTACGAAGTCGGTTGTTATGTCGTTCATGGCTACTCCGGTGCGGTGAAGAAGGGGTTGCTGGCAGGTAGTGCTTGGTCGATCTCGGTCGCAGTGGGCTCGCCGAGGGCCCCACGACGCAGTGCGACGAACGCGGCCTCGGCGTTGTTGCGGTAGACAGCGTCGGCGTCGTCGGCTGCGGGGTTGACCCACACCGCGCACACCAACACCAGATCCGCGGGATCAGCGATGACGCCTTCTCGGACGGCACGGGTCACGCCGGTTGCCACTCCCGCTTGCGCCGGCCCCCAATGCAGCAGGCCGTGCTCGTCGCTGGCGAAGGTGGCCTTGTTGACGAACAGGGTCGGTGGCTGCACGGGCACCCCCGGACGCACGATCACCGCGAAGCGCTGGTGACCGGGCGTGGGGGTGGCCAGGGCCGTCGCCCATGCGGTCCCCGCCGGGCCGGCACGCTCGCCGAGCACCGTGTTGATGTGGGCGGCGTTCGGACCGCTACTGATGAATGCCTCGCCGATCTGCATGCAGGACTCCTCGGAGTTGGAACCGTGCCGGTTGGGGTGGTGTTTCGGTATTGCCTGCGGCGCCTTCGGGCACCGGAGGATTCGCCTCGCGGCCCGAACATTTCTGCGACACCAACACGACATGCAATATCTCTTGCGTATATGGCAATTTGTCGGGGACGATTCGCTGCTGTGGCACGAACGAACACCAGCGGGCTGGCACGCGATATCGCGATCGTGGAGTTGCTCGCGGATTCCACCGAGCCGCTTGGTGTCTCGGCCATCGCCCGAACGCTGAGCCGGGACCTAACCCAGACCTCGCGTGCCCTGAGCACCTTGGCCGAGGCGGGGATCGTCCACCGGGATCCGGTTACCCGTGGCTATCGGCTCGGTTGGCGGATCGCCGCGATCGGTGCCCGCAGCATGGAGGCCCGGCTCGCCGAACTGGCCCGTCCTCACCTGCGCAACCTGGCCTCGACCCTGAATGAGACGGCCATGCTCGCCGTCGTGCGATCGAGTCAGACCATCGTGATCGCCGCGCAGATCAGCCCGCACGGACTCGGGGCCTACGCGCGCATCGGCAGCAGTTATCCGGCCGCGAGTTCTTCCACAGCGCAGGCGATTATGGCCGGCGAGCCGGAGGGTTTTTGGGAGGAGTGGTTCACCGAGGACCGACTCGCCGAGGCCGGCGAGCGGTGCGCCGTGCGCACGCCTAGCGAGTGGGTGGCCAGGTTGCAGTCGGTGCGTGACACCGGTGCCGCGGTCACCTACGGGGAATACGAGGAAGGGGTGGTCAACATCTCGGCCGCGGTTCGCGGACCGGTCGGGCGCCCGATCGCCGCGGTGTCGATCAGCGCACCGGAGTTCCGCTTTGCAGATCAAGTCGACACGGGGGTTCGCCTCGTGAAGCGGACCGCGCTGCGGGTCACCGAAGCGATCACCCTGCGCGAGTAGTGCGCCGACCTACGTCCGCCGCGCGGGTGTTACCCGCGCCCACACGCGTTTCCCCCGGAATCCGGGGGAAGTGAGCCGTTTCCCCCGGCCAGCCGGGGGAAACGAAGCGAACCCCCCGGATTCCGGGGGAAACGCGTGAAGTGGGGAGGGCGTGGTGAGGGCTTGTTGAGGGCGTGGTGAGCCAGGAACTCGACGCTGCGTGGGTAGCATCGGGCTGCGCCTTCCCCGCACCAGATCCGCACGCATCAGATCCCCACGCACGTGGGGATATCACCGAATGGAGATGTCCGGCCCGTGCACCTGAAGACGCTCACCTTGAAGGGCTTCAAGTCCTTCGCCTCGGCCACCTCGCTGGAATTCGAACCCGGCGTCACCTGCGTGGTCGGCCCGAATGGCTCGGGCAAGTCCAACGTCGTCGATGCCCTGTCCTGGGTGATGGGCGAGCAGGGTGCTAAGAGCCTGCGCGGCGGGAAGATGGAGGACGTCATCTTCTCGGGAACCTCCGGGCGGGCCCCCCTCGGTCGAGCCGAGGTCGCGTTGACCATCGACAACACCGATGGCGCCTTGCCCATCGAGTTCTCCGAAGTGACGATCTCGCGAACGCTGTTCCGCAACGGCGGTTCGGAATACGCCATCAATGGCGAACAGTGCCGGTTGCTGGACATCCAAGAACTTCTCTCGGACTCCGGCATCGGCCGTGAGATGCACGTCATCGTCGGTCAGGGCCAACTCGACTCGATCTTGCACGCCACTCCCGAGGACCGACGGGGCTTCATCGAGGAGGCCGCGGGGGTACTCAAGCATCGCAAGCGCAAGGAAAAAGCCTTGCGCAAGCTCGATTCGATGGAAGCCAATCTCACCCGGTTGCAGGACCTCACCTCCGAATTACGACGCCAGCTAAAGCCGCTGGGCAAGCAGGCCGAGGTGGCCCGGCGCGCCGTGGTCATCCAAACCGATGTGCGCGATTCCCGTCTGCGCCTGTTGGCGGACGATCTTTTGCAAGCACGCACCGAACTCGAGGCCGAGGTGGCCGACGAAACCGCGCTGCGCACCCGCCAACAGCAGGTCGAAGCCGCCATCGAGGAATCCACCTCGCGCGAAGCCGAACTAGAGGCCGCACAGCAAGAGCAGGCCCCGCAGTTGACCAACGCCCAGGAAACCTGGTTCGCGTTGTCGGCCAGCCGAGAGCGCTTCCATGGATTGGAGCAGCTCGCTCGGGCCACTGTGCGGCATTTGCAACCCGAAGACGAGGACACCCAGGTTCCCGGACGCGACCCGGAGCAACTCGACGCCGAAGCGCGCTCGCTGCGCGCCTCGGAGTTCGAGCTCGGCCGCGAGGTCGAAGCACTTCGCGATGCACTCGCAACGGCCGAAGCCCAGCGGCACCGAGCCGAGGAAGCCTCCGAGGCCGAGCAGCGCAGGATCCAAGCGCTCGAAGCAGCGGCCGCCGACCGTCGTGAAGGGCTGGCCACCTTGGAAGGCCAGGTCGGCTCCGCCGAATCCCGCCGCGATGCCCGCAGCGCCGAGATCGCACGGCTCGAGGGCCAGATAGCCGAAGCGCGCTCGCGAGCCGAGTCAGCGCAAAGCGAGTTCGCCAGCGTCGAGGTCGACATCGTCGGCTTGGACCAAGGCGAAGTCGGTCTCGACGAAGCCCATGAACGCGCACAAGCGCAACTGGCCGAAGCCGATGCCGTGGTCGAGGACCTGCGCGCGAGTGAAGCGCGCATCGAACGCGAACGCGCTGCCGCGGAGGCGACTTGCCAGGCTCTCGAACTGGGCATGAAGCGCGCCGATGCCGGCGCAGCGCTGCTGGACTCCGGACTCCCGGGCGTGGTTGGAGCGTTGGCCGAGCAACTGCATATCGACGGTGGAGCCGAGCACGCGGTCGCCGCGGTACTCGGCGACATGGCCGATGCCGTCGTGGTGCGCGGCACGTCAACCGCCGTCGATGCGGTGGCGGTGCTGAAGGAATCAGCGGGCGGTCGCGCGGCGATGGTGGTCGTCGACGAGTCCGTCGCATCCGCCGAGGATCGACTCCCACCGCCGTCCGGTCGCTGGCTGCGCGACCTCGTGCGGTGTTCAGCGGACATCCGCCCGTCCGTGGATTCCCTGCTGGGCGGCGCGGTCATCGTGGCCGATGTCCAGCAAGCCGCCGAGGGGATGCGGGCCCGGCCGGAACTGACCTGGGTAAGCGAGGCCGGCGATGTCTTCTCCCGCGGGATCGTCCGCGGTGGTTCGGCCGTCAGCGATTCCCTCGTGGAACTGCAAACTGCCTACGAGCAAGCCCGTGGCGAACTCGATCGACTCATCGCCGAAGGCGAACGGCTGCGCTTCGACCTCGCTGCAGCCAAGGAGCGGCAGGCCCAGGCGGCCTCGAACGTTGAGCAGGCGCTGACCGGCTTGCACGAATCGGACGCCCAGATGGCTGCGGTAGCCGAGAAGCTCGGCCAGCTCGGACAGTCGGCGCGCGCCGCGTTAGCCGAAGCCGAACGTCTTCAGCAGTCCCTGGAAGCTGCCCGGCAGGCGCTCACCGGTGACGAAGCCGACCTCGCCGAATTGCGCGAGCGGCTGCGGGCCACCAGCGAAGAACCGATCGCCGACCCGGGGCCGGACCGACGCACCGAGTTGCTCGAAGCCGCGCAAAGCGCCCGCGCGAGCGAAGTCGACGCCCGGTTGGCGATGCGTACCTCGGAGGAGCGCGTGGCAGCGGTAGCCGAGCGGGCCGCTGGCTTGGAGCGCGATGCCCAGGCCGAGCGCGCCGCGCGTCAGGCCGCGCAGGAACGACGCGAACGCCGCGCGCGAGACCTCATCGTCGCCGAAGCGGTGGTTCGGGCGATCGGCACAGTGCGCGCCCGCATCGACCACTCCGTTGCCCACGCGCAGCGTCGTCGTAGTGAACTCGATCGTGCGGCTACGCAGCGAGCCGAGCAACTCACCGCGGTGCGCGAACAATTGCGCACCCTAGGCACCGAACTCGACGGGCTGCGCGACAGCGTGCATCGCGATGAACTCGCGCGCGCCGAGCAACGTATGCGCATCGAGCAGATGGAAACCAAGGCGATGGAGGAATACGGCATCGAAGCCGAGGTGCTCATCGGCGAATACGGGCCCGATCAACCGGTGCCGCCGTCGCCGCGGGCTCCAGGCGATGAGATCCCCGAAGACGAACCCGAACCCGAGCCCTATCCGTATGTGCGCGCCGAGCAGGAGAAGCGGCTCAAGGAAGCCGAGCGTGGACTGGCCCTGCTCGGCAAGGTCAACCCGCTCGCGCTGGAGGAGTACTCGGCGATGGAGGAGCGTCACCGCTTCCTGTCGGAACAACTCGACGATCTCAAGCGCACGCGCGATGACCTGTTGGACATCGTCAAGGAAGTCGACGAACGCGTGGAACAGGTGTTCACCGAGGCCTACCGCGATGTGGAGCGAGAATTCGAAGGAGTGTTCTCCCGCTTGTTCCCCGGTGGGGAGGGTCGATTGGTGCTCACCGATCCGGAGAACATGCTCACGACCGGAGTCGATGTCGAAGCCCGACCGCCCGGCAAGCGCGTGAAGCGGTTGTCCTTGCTGTCCGGTGGCGAGCGCAGCCTCACCGCGGTGGCCTTCCTCGTGGCACTGTTCAAGGCACGACCGAGCCCGTTCTACGTCCTCGATGAGGTCGAGGCCGCATTGGATGACGTCAACCTCGGCCGACTCATCGACATGATCGAGGAGTTGCGCGATTCCTCGCAGTTGATCGTCATCACGCACCAAAAGCGCACGATGGAGATCGCCGATGCCCTCTACGGGGTCTCGATGCGCGGCGATGGCGTGACCCAGGTGATCGGCCAGCGCATCCGTGAGGCGGTCAGCGCCTGACTAGAGCGCTCGCTCCTCCCCGTTGCGGCGTCACTCCTCGGGGCGACACGCCGACGAAGCACCCCGACGCCTGACGCCGCAACGGGGTCGGGGGAGGAGTCAGCGCCTGAGAGGATAGGCCGCTATGGACTCCTTGACCTGGTACCTGGTTCTGGCCGTCGTACTCCTCGGCGTCGCCATCGGCGCCGGCCTGGCCCTGGCTCGCGGTCGAGGGGGGTCGTCCTCGCGCGGCGCGAGCAGCACGAAGCCGCGCCCGGGTATCGACTACGCCCCCGGGGTGGGCGACGACGACACCGTCCCGCGGGACACTCCGCGCCGGGACATCTCCGACGTCGGCACCACGGTGCTCGACGAGCCCGCCCATTCGCCCACCGAGGAGGCGGTGCTCGAAGAGCCGGGCATCTGGGAAGTCGAGGTACCCGAACCGACCAAGGGCCGCCTGCATCGCCTCCGCGAACGCCTCGCACGATCCAACAGCACCCTGGGCAAGGGCTTGTTGTCGTTACTCTCCCGCGACGACATCGACGCCCAGACTTGGGACGAGGTGGAAGAGGTGCTCTTGGCCGCCGACCTCGGGGTGGCCGCCACAGGCGAACTCATGGAGCGGCTGCGCACCCGGATCCAGGTCGAGGCAGTGCGTGGTGAGGACGGTGTCCGCGAGGCGCTCCGCAGCGAGCTGATCGCGCTGGTGGATCCGAACATGGACCGCTCACTGACCACCAAGGCGGCCGGTCGGCCCGCGGTGCTCTTGGTCGTCGGCGTGAACGGAACCGGCAAGACCACGACCACCGGCAAGTTGGCCCGCGTGCTGATAGCCGATGACCGCACCGTGCTGCTCGGTGCCGCCGACACCTTCCGCGCCGCTGCCGCCGAGCAACTGCAAACGTGGGGTGAGCGCGTGGGAGCGGTGGTCGTGCGCGGAGACGAAGGTGGTGACCCGGCATCGGTGGCCTTCGAGGCGGTCGACGTCGCCCAGCGGGCGGGCGTGGACGCCGTGCTCGTCGACACTGCGGGCCGGCTGCACACCAAGACCGGTTTGATGGACGAACTGGGCAAGGTCAAGCGGGTAGTGGAGAAGAACAGCGAAGTCGACGAAGTGCTGCTGGTCATCGACGCCACGACCGGGCAAAACGGCCTCGTCCAGGCACGGGTATTCGCTGAAGTGGTCGACGTGACCGGAATCGTCCTGACGAAACTGGACGGGACCGCCAAGGGCGGGATCGTCGTCTCCGTGCAGCGTGAACTCGGCGTTCCGGTGAAATTGATCGGTCTGGGCGAGGGACCGGACGATCTCGCGCCCTTCGAGGTCAACGAGTTCGTCGACGCGCTGCTGGCGTAGTCGTCGGCTCGCACTTTGTAACGCACACGAAACAAGAAAGGTGTTTTCGTCACCGACGCGAAACTTGTAACGCGATCGATCGAAACGCCGCACCTCCAATGTTTGCCCCGGCTAGGGCCACACAACAGGAGGTACCTTTATGGATTCGGGTGTTACCGCGTGGTTGCTCACATCATCCGCGCTGGTGTTCTTAATGATTCCCGGCTTGGCGTTCTTCTACGGAGGAATGAACAGGTCGAAATCCGTGCTCAACATGCTGATGATGGTCATCGGCGCGTTGTTCATCGTCGGCATTCTCTGGGCGCTGTACGGCTACTCGATGGCCTACGGTTCCAGCGCCGGCTACTTCGTCGGTAGCTTCACCGACTACTTCGGCCTCGAGGCCGCACTCGCACCGCCGGCTGAAGGCGATGCATTCCCCGTCATGGTCGACGTGGTGTTCCAGGCGATGTTCGCGTGCTTGACCGTGGGCCTCATCGCCGGTGCGCTCGCCGATCGCATGAAGTTCGGTGCATGGATCATCTTCGCCGCCATCTGGGCGTCGCTGGTCTACTTCCCGGTCGCGCACTGGGTCTGGGGTGGCGGCTGGATCGGCCAGTTGAACATCGGTGGCGCGGAAGTCATCGACTTCGCTGGTGGCACTGCGGTTCACATCAACGCCGGTGCTGCGGCTCTTGCGGTCTGCATCATCTTGGGCAAGCGCTTGGGCTGGCCGAAGACGCCGATGCGTCCGCACAACCTCACGATGGTGATGCTCGGTGCCGGTCTGCTGTGGTTCGGCTGGTTCGGCTTCAACGCCGGTTCTGCCTACGCTGCGGACAACACCGCGGCTATCGCGGCGACGAACACATTGGTTGCCACCTGTGGTGCAGGTATCGCCTGGCTGATCGTGGAGAAGATCCGCGACGGCAAGGCAACCTCGCTCGGAGCTGCCTCGGGCATCGTCGCCGGCCTGGTGGCGATCACCCCGGCTTGCGCCAACGTGACGCCGCTCGGTGCGATCTTGATCGGCATCATCTCCGGCGCCGTGTGTGCCTGGGCCGTGACGATCAAGTACAAGCTGGGCTACGACGACTCCTTCGACGTTGTGGGTATCCACCTCGTCGGTGGCATCGTCGGCACTTTGGCCCTGGGCTTCCTCGCCTCGGACATCGCGGCGGAGGGCGGCCAGAATGGGCTGCTGTACGGCGGCAGCATCAACCTGCTGATCGTTCAGATCATCGCCGCAGCGGGCGTCCTGGTGTACTCCTTCATCCTGGCGGGCATCATTGCCCTTGTGCTGAAGTCCACCATGGGTATCCGTGAGGACGAGGAAGACGAGGTCGGCGGCATCGACCTCGCCGAGCACGCAGAGACTGCCTACGAACTGGGTGACTCCGGTGGCGGCGGTGTATTCGCAGGCGTTGGGCACGCTGCCCGCGCGAAGGAGGTGGAGTGATGAAGCTGGTAACGGCGATCATCAAACCGTTCAAGTTGGACGACGTGAAGACCGCACTGGAAGGCCTGGAAATCCAGGGCATGACGGTCTCGGAAGCCTCTGGCTTCGGTCGCCAGCGTGGACACACGGAGGTCTACCGCGGAGCGGAGTACACCGTGGAATTGGTGCCGAAGGTGCGCATCGAGATTGTGGTGGAGGACGATCGCGCCGGGGACGTGATCGACGCCATCGTCGGTGCTGCGCAGACGGGCAAGATCGGAGACGGCAAGGTCTGGTCCTCGCCGGTCGACGACGTTGTCCGGGTGCGTACCGGGGAACGCGGAGCGGAAGCCCTGTAACCCACGGATGAACACCGAACACGGCCAGGCGGCGGTGATCGATGCCGCTGCCGAAAGATCGCAGATCGCACGGCGCTCGGACCTTACGGGGTCCGAGCGCCGTGCGCTGCTTACGGACACCATCGATGCATGGCTGCGCCAGCTCTTCGTGCGTGCGACGCAGGGCCGTGATCCCGATCAATTTTGTCTCGTCGCGATCGGGGGCTACGGGCGTCGCGAGATGTCCTCGAGCAGCGACATCGATGTATTGATGCTGCACGATCCGCGCGCTGGTGATGTGGAGAAAGTGTGTTCGGCGATCTGGTATCCGATCTGGGACTCGGGGATCGCTTTGGATCACAGCGTGCGCACGGTCGCGCAGGCGCGAACGCTGGCTCAAGAGGATTACAAGGTCGTCCTCGGGTTGCTCGATGCGCGACCTATCGCCGGAAACGCCGCCCTTACTGAGTCGCTACGGGCGGGCGTCCTGGGCGACTGGCGGGCAAGTGCCGCGTCGCGACTGGGGGGTTTGCACGCCATGGTGACCGCTCGGCGCGAACGGTCCGGTGACCTGGCGCAATTGCTCGAGCCGGACGTGAAGGACAGCTACGGCGGGTTGCGCGATGCCGTCGTACTGCGAGCGTTGGCTGCTTCCTGGGTAGTCGAGGTCCCGCGGACCACATGGACCGATTCGGTCAAGACGTTGCTGGATGTGCGCGATGCGTTGCATGCGCGTGGGCGACGCGACCGGTTGAGTATGCAAGATCAAGACGAGATCGCTCGGATGCTTGCGCCGCAATTCGGCTGCACGGACTCCGATGATCTGCTTCGACAGGTCTACCTTGCCGCTCGCGAGGTGGCGTATACCAGCGACGTCGCTTGGTACCGCGCGATGCGCGCCACCAGACGCAAGGCCACCAGCGGCCCGCGGGTGCTGCGCCGGCTTACGAACAGGCGCTCCCGGGGTGAACAGTCCTCCGGACCAGAGCGGATCCCACTGGCCGAGGGTGTCGTCTTGGTCGATGGCGAGGTGTCCTTGGCGCGCGGGGCGAGCCCGGACACCGATCGGGGGCTGGTGCTTCGGGCCGCTGCCGCTGCAGCCCAGGCATCGGCCCTGCTATCTCCCAGCACAGTCGAGCGACTGGCGGGCGTTTCGCACGATCCGGCTGCCGTCTGGGATGCCGATATGCGCCAGTCCTTCGTGTCATTGCTCGGCGCCGGCCCGGCATTACTGCCGGTCTTCGAGGCGATGGATCAAGCCGGTGTCGTGCAGCAGTGGATCCCCGCGTGGGCGGCGGTGCGTTCCCAACCGCAGCACAACCCGATCCACGAGTTCACCGTCGATCGGCACCTGTTGGAGACCACTATCCAGGCGGCCAAGCGCGCACGGGAGGTAGAACGTCCGGACTTGTTGCTAGTCGGCGCCTTCCTGCATGACATCGGGAAGGGCTTTCCCGGGGACCACAGCATCGTCGGTGAACCGATCGCGGCGGAAATGGCGGCGGTAATGGGCTTCGATGAATCCGACGCCGGAACGATCGGCTTGTTGGTTCGTGAACATCTGCTGCTACCGGATGTCGCCACTCGGCGCGACCTCGATGATCCCGGGACGATCGATGGCGTGGTCGAACGCATTCCCGATCGCGCGACCTTGGAACTGTTGCACGCGCTGACCTGGGCCGATTCCGAGGCAACCGGCCCGGCGGTCCGCAGCGAGTGGCGGCGCGGGTTGATCAGCGATCTGGTGCGCCGGTGCGCATCCCAGATGGTCACTGGGCAACCGGTGGTCTCGCAGTCTTCGGCTGCACTGGAGGCTGCCCTCGCCGCGCAGGGGGAGACCACCGTCCACGTACTGACCGCAGAGCAGGGCAATTCGATGGTCTCCATCGTCGTCTCGACTCCGGAGCGGGTCGGTGTGCTGTCCTTGGTCGCCGGCGTGCTGTCCTTGCACCGGCTGCAAATCCGTGGGGCGCGCGTCCACACGCGTGGTGAGCGCGCTGCTCAGGAGTGGTTCGTCAAGCCGCTGTTCGGCGATCCGCCCGATGATCGTGCTATCGCCTCCGACATCCGAGCCGCCCTCGCCGGTGATCTCGATGTGAGCGGCAGGTTGCGCAAGCGGTCGGAATCGGCCACCGGCATGAACGCACCGAACGCACCGAACGCACCGAACTCACCGAACTCACCGAGAGCGCAAGGTGCCGAGCCGCTGGTGTTCATCGACGACTCCGCAACCAACCACACCGTCGTGGAGGTTCGTGCGCACGATGAACCGGCATTGCTCTACCGAGTCACGCAGGCGCTGCTGGCCGCGGATGTCGTCGTCGTCGGCGCCAAGGTCGACACCTTGGGATCGGAAGTGGTGGATTCCTTCTTCGTTACCGATCGAAGTGGTGGGCGACTAGGAGCCGACCACGCGGAGGCGGCGCGCACCACGGTCCGGGCGAGCCTGCAGGCCACGGTGCGCGAGCCTGCGGTAGCCCGTTAGTCTGACCGAACTCACGTCCTTTTCGTCTGCGCGAGGAGCCGAATTGTTCGGGTCACTGTCGGATCGCTTGGCAGCCACTTTCAAGGGCCTGCGCGGCAAGGGGCGGTTGAGCGAAGCCGATATCGATGCCACGGTGCGCGAGATCCGCACCGCCCTGCTCGAGGCCGATGTCGCATTACCGGTCGTTCGTGCCTTCACCGCCCGCGTGAAGGAGCGCGCACTCTCGCAGGAGGTCTCCGGTGCGCTGAACCCCGCGCAGCAGGTCGTGAAGATCGTGCACGACGAACTCGTCGACATCCTCGGTGGCCAGACCCGCGGATTGCGCATGGCCAAGACCGGCCCGACTTTCATCATGCTGGCCGGATTGCAGGGTGCAGGAAAGACCACCCTCGCCGGCAAGCTCGCCGCCCACTTGAAGGCAGAGGGGCACACGCCCCTGCTGGTGGCCGCCGACCTGCAGCGTCCGAACGCCGTCGATCAGTTGACTGTCGTCGCCGAGCGCGCGGGCGTGCCGATCTACGCACCGCAACCGGGTAATGGGGTGGGCGATCCGGTCGAGGTGGCGCGCGATGCTCGGCCGTACGCGGAAACGCGGTTGCACGACGTCGTCATCGTGGATACCGCAGGTCGCCTTGCGATCGATGCGGAGTTGATGGGCCAATTGCGCCAGGTGCGCGATGCAATCGAGCCCGACGACACCTTGCTGGTCGTCGACGCCATGATCGGCCAGGACGCCGTCGCAACGGCGGAGCAATTCGCCGAGCAGGTCGGCTTCGACGGCGTGGTCCTCACCAAACTCGACGGCGATGCCCGCGGTGGTGCGGCGCTTTCGATCGTGTCGGTCACCGAGCGGCCGATCATGTTCGCCTCGGTCGGTGAGCAGGTGGGCGATTTCGAGACCTTCCACCCGGATCGGATGGCCAACCGGATCCTGGACATGGGCGACATGCTCACGCTCATCGAGCAGGCCGAACGGGCCTTCGATGCCGACCAGGCCGAGAAAATGGCCCGCAAGGTCTCCAGCGGCGAGGACTTCACCCTCGAGGACTTCCTCGAGCAGATGCAGTCGATCAAGAAGATGGGATCGCTGGGCAAGATCCTGGGGATGTTGCCGGGCATGGGCGACATGAAGGCCCAGCTCGACCAGGTCGATGATCGCGAGTTGGATCGCGTCTCGGCGATCATCCAATCGATGACCCCCGGCGAACGCGCCGATCCCAAGATCCTCAACGCATCCCGGCGAGCACGCATCGCGCGGGGCTCGGGCACCCAGGTCAGCGACGTCAACGGACTCATCGAACGCTTCGCCGACGCCCAGAAGATGATGCGTCAAATGGGCAAGGGCGGCGGCGTGCCGGGGATGCCGGGTGCCGGTGGCGTGCCGGGGATGCCGGGCGCTCCGGGTGCTGGCGGCAAGAAGTCCAAGGGCAAGATGGCCAAGCAGACCGGGCGCAAGGCCAAGAAGGGTCGCAGCGGCAACCCCGCGAAGCGAGCCGCCCAAGAAGCCGGTGGCTCCGGCGCCGGGGACGACGCGGCTGAAGAGACGATGGCCCCACCGGATATGTCCCAACTGCCCGACGACCTCAAGAAGCTTCTCTCCTGACGCTTTTTCCCGCACTCCGGGAAATTCCTGCGCGTCCCCCGGTGTTCGGGCCACCAGAGCGCCTCTGGCACAATCACGGCGTTCTCGCTTCGGGAGTGGCCCTCTCACCTCACCCGCAGCGGTCCATGAGCCGGTTCGACGCAGGCCACCCCACGCCAGCCGACGACGGGCAACCACCAGTCAGGAGAGCAGCCACCCGTGGCAGTCAAGATCAAGTTGAAGCGCTTGGGCAAGGTCCACGCGCCCCAGTACCGAATCGTCGTCGCCGATTCCCGCACGGCTCGCAACGGCCGAGCGATCGAGGAGATCGGCGTCTACCAGCCCCTGCAAGAGCCCAGCCTCATCGAGGTCGACTCCGATCGCGTGCAGTACTGGCTCGGCGTGGGCGCGCAGCCCACCGAAGCCGTGGCCGCGATCTTGAAGGTCACCGGCGACTGGCAGAAGTTCACCGGCGAGCCGGGTGCCGAGGGCACGTTGAAGGTCGCCGAGGCTAAGCCGGACAAGAAGCTCGCCTACGAGGCCGCGGTGCAAGAGGCCTCCGCCGAGCCGAAGACCCCGACGAGTAAGTCGGCTGACAAGCCGGCCGATAAGTCGGCTGATAAGCCGGTCGAGAAGGCTGCCGAGAAGGTCGAGGAAGTGGTCGAAACCGCTGCCGAGAAGGTCGAAGAGGCCGTCGAAACGGTCGTCGAGAAGGTGGAAGAGGCGCTCGAGGCCGCTGCAACCAAGGTCGAGGAAGCCGTCAAGGGCGATGAAAGCGCACCTGCTGCCGAGCCCGAGACCGAAAGCAAGTCCGAGTAATGCTCGACGAGGCGCTCGGCCACCTCGTCCGCGGCATCGTGGACAACCCCGACGACGTCTCGGTCGCCACGCGCTCCGGACGCCGGGGAACCACCATCGAGGTGGCGGTCAACCCCGCCGACATGGGACGGGTGATCGGACGCAGCGGGCGCACCGCCACGGCCCTACGCACGGTGATGAGCGCCGTTAACGGCGGTCGCGGCGTGCGCGTGGACTTCCTCGACGTCGCTGAGCGGTAAGAACCGGCACCATGCTGGTCGTGGTCGGCCGCATCGGACGCCCGCACGGGATACGCGGTGCGGTCAGCATCGAACTTCGCACCGATGAGCCTGAGCGCAGATTCGCGGTGGGCTCGAGCCTCGTGGCGGATTCCGGAGTCGAACTCACCGTCGCCTCGTCCACCTGGCACAGCGGTCGACTGCTGCTGACATTCGAGGGTTACCCCGACCGAACGGCGATCGAGCAACTGCGCGGGCAGGTGCTCAGTGTCGAGCGAGACGACGACGAACAGCCGGAGGATCCCGAGGAGTTCTACGACTCCGCTCTGGTGGGCTGCGAGGTCTTCGATGATCGATCCACGCTCATCGGCGTAGTGCGCGAAGTCACGCACCTTCCATCGCAAGACGTGCTCGTCGTCGCCACTGCCGACGAACGCGAAGTCTTGGTCCCCTTCGTTGAGGCGATGGTGCCGATCGTTGACATCGGCAACCGCCGAATCGTCATCGATCCGCCGAGCGGTCTTTTGGATGCGGAGGATTGATGCGCATCGACATCGTCTCGATCTTCCCGCAATATCTAGCGCCGTTGGAGTTGTCGCTGGTGGGCAAGGCCCGCGATGCCGGTCTGTTGGATGTGCGAGTCCATGATCTTCGCGAGCACGCCACCGACAAGCACCGCAGCGTCGATGACACTCCCTACGGAGGCGGTCCTGGAATGGTGATGATGGCCGAGCCGTGGGGAGCGGCCCTAGACGCCATCCGCGCGGACACCGAAGCCGATCCCTGGCTGGTCATCCCCACCCCATCGGGTTACCGCTTCGACCAACCGACGGCGACGACGCTGGCAAGCGAAGAGCACCTGGTCTTCGCGTGCGGTCGCTACGAGGGGATCGATGCACGTGTGGCCGAGCACTACGCAACGCGTGACAACTGGGCCGGCGTCTTGGAGTACTCGATCGGTGATTACGTACTCGGCGGGGGAGAGGCCGCGGTGTTGGTCATGGTCGAGGCCGCGGTGCGGTTGATCCCCGGGGTCCTTGGCAACACCGAGAGCGTGGCCGATGATTCCTTCAGCAAGCCAGCTGGCCCTGCTCTCGAAGGCCCGGTCTTCACCAAGCCGCCGAAATGGCGCGAGCTCGAGGTTCCCGAGGTGCTGCTATCCGGCGATCATGGCCGGATAGCGGCATGGCGGGACGAGCAGGGGGCACGACGCACCGCCGAGCGGCGTCCGGACCTGATCTAGCATCACCCGGCTCAACCCGGCTCAACCCGGCCCTTCGCGATCGTGGATCGGGTCCCGGAAGGGACGAGTGTCGCGGTGTGGCACACTTACGCCTGCTTCGGCACCATCCGCCCGACGTCTGCCGCAAGGGACGCATGAGGGCGCACCATTCCACGAGACCGTGGGCGACTTGTGGCGCTTACAGGAAGAGAAGTACCGATGAAGACCCTCGATCCCGTCGACGCCGCCGTATTGCGCGACGACATCCCCGAATTCCGCGCTGGCGACACCGTCAAGGTGCACGTGAAGGTCGTCGAGGGCAACAAGACCCGTGTCCAGATCTTCCAGGGTGTGGTGATCGCCCGGTCGGGTACCGGCGCCAGCGAGACCTACACCGTTCGCAAGGTGTCCTACGGAGTGGGAGTAGAGCGCACTTTCCCGCTGCACTCTCCCGTCGTGGAGAAGATCGAGGTCGTCACCAAGGGTGACGTGCGACGCGCGAAGCTGTACTACCTGCGCGGTCTGCGCGGTAAGGCAGCGAAGATCCGCGAGCGTCGCGACAACTCCCCGACCTCCGGAGACTGATCTTGGCCGACCGGGGTCGGCAGTCCTGGTGGGACATCCCAGTCACGATCGCCATCGCGCTCGGCGTCGTGTTGTTGATCACGACGTTCTTGGTCAAGCCGTTCTCCATTCCCTCGGGGTCGATGGAGAACACGCTGCAGATCGGCGATCGTGTACTTGTCAATCGCGCCGTATACCGAATTCGCGATATCGAGCGCGGCGATGTGGTCGTCTTCGATGGGTCCGGTCGTTTCGTTCCCGCCCAGGTGATTCCCGATCGCGATCCCATCACCGGTGCTCTCGTATGGGTGGGACAGTCCTTCGGGCTCATCACGCCCGATTCCACCGACTTCATCAAGCGTGTGATCGGTGTCGGTGGGGATCGGGTGACGTGCTGCGATGCCGATGGCCGCATCACCGTCAATGGTGTTCCGCTGCAGGAGGACTACTTATATCCCGGTGACGCGCCGAGTCTGCAAACCTTCGATGTGGAAGTCCCAGAGGGCATGCTGTGGGTCATGGGTGATCACCGGTCGGCTTCGGCGGACTCCCGCTCGCACCTAGGAAGCCCAGGTGGCGGCTTCATCCCCGAAGACGCCGTCGTCGGTAGGGCGATGAACGTCGTGTGGCCGCTGTCGCGGCTGTCGTCCATCCCGCTCCCGGAGTACGGGGAAATTCCCAGCGCCACGCAGCCGGCAGGTTCGTGATGGCGGTTTCCGCGCGCGGCGGGGATGACACACCGGAGATCGAGGG
>CAZJYN010000014.1:0-33514 GCA_964550285.1 uncultured Rubrivirga sp. | reverse complement strand
AGAGCGCTCGCTTCACACGCGAGAGGTCACTGGTTCGAACCCAGTATCGCCCACCGGAGAAACCCGTCCGTTAGTCGACAGTCCTGAGGAGCTAGGGGTGACCCAGACCGCCCTCGATGTCGTCGGATCCGATCGAAGCGTGGTTGCTGCGCGCATCAACGGTGAACTGCGTGATCTGGCCACCGAGGTCGGCGCCGATGACCTTGTGGAGCCGGTGACCGTGGACAGCGATGAGGGCCTAGCGATCCTGCGGCACTCCAGTGCCCATGTGGCGGCCCAGGCGGTGCAAAAGCTGTTCCCGGAGGCCAAGCTCGGGATCGGACCGCCGATCAAGGACGGCTTCTACTACGAGTTCGACGTGCCCGAGCCGTTCACGCCCGAAGATCTGAAGGCCATCGAGAAGGAGATGGTCTCGATCCTGAAGTCCGGTCAGCAATTCCAGCGCCGGGTCGTGGTCGAATCCGACGCCGTTACGGAACTGGCCGATGAGCCCTACAAGCTGCGCCTGATCGGCAGCGACGGCGGCGCGGAGGTCATGGAGGTCGGTGGCGCGGAACTGACGATCTACGACAACGTCGATCCGAAATCCGGCGAGGTGTGCTGGAGCGATCTGTGCCGTGGCCCGCACGTGCCGAGCACCAAGTACATCCCGGCGAATGCGGTGAAGGTGATGCGCTCGTCGGCGTCGTATTGGCTCGGAGACCAGGCCAACGAATCCCTGCAGCGGCTCTACGGAACGGCTTGGCCCTCCAAGGAGGACCTGAAGGCCTATCTGACCTTCCTGGAGGAGGCGGAGAAGCGCGACCATCGCCGGCTGGGAGCCGAACTGGACCTGTTCTCCTTCCCCGAGGAGATCGGCTCGGGGCTCGCGGTCTTCCACCCCAAGGGCGGTGTGGTGCGCCGGGTAATGGAGGACTACTCGCGTAAGCGGCATGAAGAAGGCGGCTACGAGTTCGTCAACTCCCCGCACATCACCAAGGCCCAGTTGTTCGAGCAGTCCGGCCACCTGGACTGGTACTCCGAGGGCATGTATCCAGCCATGCACCTGGATGCGGAGTACGACGCCGAGGGCAACGTGCGTCGGCAGGGCGCGGACTACTACCTCAAGCCGATGAACTGCCCCATGCACAACCTGATCTTCAGTGCTCGCGGGCGTTCCTACCGCGAGTTACCGCTGCGCTTCTTCGAGTTCGGAACCGTGTACCGCTACGAGAAGTCCGGGGTAGTGCAAGGCCTCACCCGCGCGCGGGGCTTCACCCAGGACGACGCGCACATCTACTGCACCGTGGAGCAGATGCCAGGCGAGCTCGACCGGCTGCTGACCTTCGTTTTGGATCTACTCCGCGACTACGGCCTCGATGACTTCTATCTCGAGTTGTCCACCCGTAACCCGGAGAAGTCGGTAGGCACCGAAGCCGAGTGGGCCGAAGCCACGCAAGCGCTACGCGAAGCCGCGGAGAAGCAAAACCTCGAACTCGTCCTCGACGAAGGCGGCGCGGCGTTCTACGGCCCCAAGATCTCGGTGCAGGCCAAGGACGCCATCGGTCGGACCTGGCAGATGAGCACGATCCAGGTCGACTTCCAACTGCCGCAGCGCTTCGACCTGGAATACCAAGGCTCCGATGGCACCAAGCAGCGCCCGATCATGATCCACCGGGCCTTGTTCGGTTCGATCGAACGCTTCTTCGCCGTCCTGCTCGAGCATTACGCCGGCGCCTTCCCGCCATGGCTTGCCCCGGTGCAGGTCGTGGGTATCCCGATCACCGACGAGCACGTTCCTTACTTGCAGGACATCGCCGAACGGCTCAGTGCCCAGGGCGTGCGCGTGGAGGTCGATACCTCCGATGACCGCATGCAAAAGAAGATCCGCAATGCCCAACGTGCCAAGGTGCCCTACATGCTGATCGCCGGTGACGAAGACGTTGCTGCAGGGGCGGTTTCCTTCCGCTATCGCGACGGCACCCAAAAGAACGGTGTGCCGATCGACGAGGCGATCGCCGAGATCGTGGCCGCGATCGACGAACGGGTGCAGGTCTGAGATGTCCGACGATTGGGAGCGCATCTACACCCCGCACCGCATGGTCTACCTGCGAGGCGGCAAGAAGCCGAAGACCACCGAGGCCGGCGAGGACTGCCCGTTTTGCATCGCACCTGATCTTCCCGAGGATGAAGGTCTGGTGTTCGCCCGCGGGCAATACGTCTACGGGGTCTTGAACCTCTACCCGTACAACTCCGGGCACGTGATGATCTGTCCCTACCGGCACATCGCCGAGTACCCGGAGGTCGATCATGCCGAGATGGTCGAACTCGGGGAGTTCACCCAGCGGACTATGCGGATCCTGCGGCAAGTGGCGACGGCTCAAGGGTTCAACGTCGGGATGAACCAAGGCTCGCTTTCCGGAGCCGGTATCGCCGGTCACCTGCACCAGCACATCGTCCCCCGGTGGGGCGGGGATACGAACTTCATGCCGATCATCGGCCAAACGAAGGTCATTCCGCAGTTGCTCGAGGACACTCGCCAACTGCTGGCGCAGGCGTGGGCTGACGGCGTAGGTATTCCCTCCGCCGATGACGAAGACGCCTGATCGTGCTGAACAACCCCGCCGCCCGGAAAGTCGCCGCCGTCGTCATCGATCCACCGGCGAAGTTGCTGGTCAAACTTCATGTCAGCCCCGATGTCGTGACCTTGGTCGGCACCGTTGGTGCTTCGGCGAGCGCGTTGATCTTGATCCCGCGCGGTGAGTTCATCTGGGCGATCGTGCTGATCACGCTGTTCGCACTCAGCGACCTCATCGACGGGACGATGGCCCGGCTCACCGGTTCCAGCGGGCCGTGGGGGAACTTCCTGGATGCCACCTTGGATCGGGTCACCGATGGCGCGGTGTTCGGTGCGTTGGTGTGGTGGGGAGCGACCCAACAGAATTATTGGATCGTCGGTGGCGGGTTGCTGGCGCTGGTGACCGGGCAGGTAACGAGTTACGCCAAGGCCCGCGCCGAGGCCGTAGGGGCCACGGCGAATGTCGGTATCGCCGAACGCGCCGAACGTTTGATCCTGGCCGGGATCGGCATCCTGCTGACCGGATTCGGTGTGCCCTACGTGCTGCCCGTGGTGCTGTGGATCGTCGGCGTGGCCGGCGTGATCACCGTCATTCAACGGATGGTCGAGGTCCGGCGGCAATTGAAAGGGGACCGCGGCGGTGCCTGAGCGCGTGTCCTCGCTGCGGGCGTCGGCCAGTTCGTCGCTGACCACCTGGCTGTACGACGCCGGTTGGAAGATCACGCGCACGTTGCCCGAACCGGCCGCCAATGCGGCATTTCGTCAAATGGCCGACGTGCTGTGGCGTCGTCGGGCCGGGGGAGTGGAGCAACTCGAACGTAACTTGCGCCGCGTCCACCCTGATGCCTCAGACGAGCAGCTCCGCGACCTCAGCCGCCAGGGCATGCGCAGCTACCTGCGCTACTGGTGCGAGGCGTTCCGCCTACCTTCCTGGCCGCGGGCCCGCATCGCGGAGACCTTCGTCTTAGAACGCCGTGAGCTGCTCGATGGGGCTCTCGAGAGCGGCGGTGCGCTGATGATCCCCGGGCACATGGCCAACTGGGATCATGCCGGCGCTTGGGCCGCCACCACCTACGGCTCGGTCACCTCCGTGGCCGAGCGGCTAAAGCCGGAGAAGTTGTTCGAGAAGTTCCTGGAGTTCAGGCGTGAGTTGGGCATGGACATCCTGGGCACCGGTGAGGCCGACGTGTTGCGCCAACTTACGCGTCGGCTGCGGGATGGGAAGTTGGTCGCCTTGCTCGGGGACCGGGATATCAGCCGCAACGGAGTGCATGTGGACTTCTTCGGCGAGCCGGCGTCCTTCCCTGCAGGCCCCGCTGTCCTGGCGATGTTGACCGACGTTCCGCTGCATCCGGTGACCATGTGGTTCGACGGTGAGGTGACACGCGGATACGTGCACGATCGCATCGTGTTACCGACTGATGGCCAACGCGAGGATCGGATCCGCGCGGTCACGCAACAACTAGCGCGTGGCTGGGAAACCGGCATCCGCGAACACAGCGCCGATTGGCACATGCTGCAAAAGGTTTGGGTCGCTGATCTCGACGAACGCCGGCGGGCCGCGGCATGAGCATGCGCATCGGCCTGGTGTGTCCCTATGCGTGGGACGTCCCCGGCGGTGTGCGCTCACACGTCTCGGATCTCGCGATCACCCTGCGCTCGCGCGGGCACCAGGTAGACGTGCTGGCACCCGTCGAGGAGGAATACGACCTACCCGATTGGGTGACCGACGGCGGGCGCCCGGTCGCCGTTCCTTACAACGGTTCGGTAGCCCGGCTGAGCTTCGGAGTGAAGGCCACCCGGAGAGTTCGCGCGTGGATCCGCGAGGGCGACTTCGACATCGTGCACATCCACGAGCCGCTCGCGCCGAGTTTGTCGCTGCTGACCTGCTGGTCCGCCCGCGGGCCGCTGGTGGCCACCTGGCACTCGTCCCACGACCGGTCCCGGGTACTGACCGCCGGTTACTACATAGCCCAAACGGCAATGGAGAAACTGCGCGGCAGCATCGCCGTCAGCGCCGAAGCCCGCCGCACGCTCGTCGGACACGTGGGAGGCGATGCCGTCCTCATCCCCAACGGGGTCCGGGTCAAGGACTTCACCCCCGAGGCGCACGATCGCCAACGCCGACGCGAACTGCTGTTCCTTGGACGCATCGAGGAGCCCCGCAAGGGCCTCGCGGTGCTGCTCGAGGCGATGCCCGCGATCTTGGACCAGGTTCCGGACCTAAAGGTCATCGTCGCCGGGCCCGGGGACAGCGAGGAGATCCGCAAGGGTCTTCCCGAGCGCGTTGATCGAGCCTTGACGTTCTATGGAACGGTCAGCGATGAACGTAAACAAGAACTGCTTCGCGAGGCCCAGGTGTACGTGGCCCCGCATACCGGCGGTGAGTCCTTCGGCATCGTTCTGGTCGAGGCGATGGCCGCCGGCGCCTGCGTGGTCGCTTCGGATATCCCCGCCTTCGAGCAAGTGCTCGAAGGCGGCAAGGCTGGACGCTTGTTCTCCACGAACGATCCCCGAGCCCTCGCCGAAGCTGTCTTGTCGGTACTAGCCGATGATGCAGCGCGCCGGGCGTTGGCCGATCGCGGGTACCGGCGGGCCGAGCAGTACGACTGGGACACCGTGGTGGACGAGGTGTTGGACGTCTACGACAGCGTCCGCGTGGCAGGTGACAAGGTGACCGAGGATCTGCGTGGGCAGGCCCTCGGACGATTCGCCGCACGCACCAACTTCATCCGGGGCCGTCGCGGTGACAAGCACGAAGGGGAGCAGTCATGAACTGGTGGTGGTTGGTCCTCGTGGTCGTCGTTGTCGGCCTCTTCGGTCTGTACCTGTCGATGACCGCTGGGCGCTTGGACGCCTTGCATAAGCGCATCGACACCGCCGAACTTTCTCTCGATGCCCATCTGCTGCGCCGATCATCCGTGGCCCTGGAACTGGCCACCAGTGGTCTGCTCGATCCTGCCGGTGCCATCGTCGTGGCCGAGGCAGCGCACGCTGCCCGCACGGCAGCAGATGGCGATCACCGCGACGCCGAACACCGACGAGGCCGCGCTGAGGCCGAATCCGCGCTCAGTCAGGCGCTGGAAGCCACCCTCGATGAAGAGGAGATCGAGGAGGTGCGCGCAACACCCGGCGGAGATGAGTTGATCGACGAACTCGCCGCCTCGGCCCGGCGCGTGCAACTCTCCCGACGCTTCCTCAACGACGCCGTCCGCGCCTGCACGCAATTACGCCACCAACGGATGGTGCGCACCTTCCGGCTCGCCGGTACTAGTCCCTGGCCGCAGGCCGTCGAACTCGACGATTCCGTGCCGGCGCCCCTCGCGGCCGCCTAACCCGCACGCCCTGTCCCCGTCCCTTCCCCGTTGCGGCGTCCGTTGTCGGGGACACGCTTCGGCGTGTCGTCCCGACAACGGACGCCGCAACGGGGAAGGGGGGCGGTCGTGGTCGGCTTGGGCCGGAATGCGTGGGCGAGCGGGGGGCCTACGATGGGGGCCCCGGCGAACTGAGAGGTCCAGGTGAACGAGCAGGTAGGTACCGACCGCGTCAAGCGCGGCATGGCGGAAATGCTCAAGGGCGGCGTGATCATGGACGTTGTCGACGCCGAGCAGGCCAAGATCGCCGAGGACGCCGGAGCCGTGGCAGTGATGGCCCTGGAGCGGGTGCCGGCTGACATCCGCGCCCAAGGCGGGGTAGCCCGGATGTCCGATCCGGAGATGATCACCGGGATTATGGAGACCGTTTCCATCCCGGTGATGGCCAAGGCGCGCATCGGGCACTTCGGTGAGGCCCAGGTTCTGCAGTCCCTCGGTGTCGATTACATCGATGAGTCCGAGGTGCTCACGCCTGCCGACTACGCCAACCACATCGACAAGTCCGACTTCACGGTTCCTTTTGTGTGCGGAGCAACCAATCTCGGTGAAGCACTGCGTCGGATTACCGAGGGTGCGGCGATGATCCGCTCCAAGGGCGAGGCGGGCACCGGTGATGTGTCCAACGCCGTTACCCACATGCGCAAGATCCTCGGAGAGATCCGCAAGTTGCGTTCGATGGCCGAGGACGAACTATTCGTGGCTGCGAAGGAGCTACAAGCGCCTTATGACCTCGTGGTCGAAGTGGCGCGCGAGGGCCGGTTGCCGGTGGTGCTGTTCACCGCCGGCGGTATCGCGACCCCAGCCGATGCAGCGATGATGATGCAACTCGGTGCTGATGGAGTGTTCGTCGGTTCGGGCATCTTCAAAAGCGGTGATCCCAAGGCCCGCGCGGAGGCGATCGTGTCCGCGACCCGGCACTACGACAAGCCCGAGATCGTCGCGGAAGCCTGCCGCGGCCTCGGCGAGGCGATGGTCGGTATCAACGTGGCCGATCTTCCGGTCCACCATCGCTTGGAAGACCGCGGCTGGTGAACAGCGCCCCGTTCATCGGGGTGCTCGCGCTGCAAGGGGACGTGCGTGAGCACGTCAGTGTTCTCACGCGTCTAGGTGTCGATTCCGCGCCCGTTCGCTCCGTGGAGCAACTCGATTCGTGCGATGGGCTGGTGATACCCGGTGGCGAATCGACCACGATGTCCCGCCTGGCGCGGATCGACGGCTGGTTCGCGCCGCTGCGGTCCATGCGCGCTGCGGGGGTGCCGATGTTCGGATCGTGCGCCGGGATGATCATGTTGGCCGATCAGGTGCTCGATGCCCGCCCCGATCAAGAAACCGTGGGCGGGTTGGACGTCGTCGTTCGTCGTAATGCCTTCGGCAGGCAAGTGGACTCCTTCGAAATGGATGTCGAAATGCCGGTCCTCGGCGGGGAGGCATTCCATGCGGTGTTCATCCGGGCGCCGTGGGTGGAAAGCGTGGGACAGGACGTGCAGGTGCTCGCGGAGATCTCCGCAGGTGAGCGCGCCGGTACCATCGTGGCCGTTCGGCAAGGGCCGGTGCTAGCAACTAGTTTCCACCCCGAGTTGACCCCGGATGACCGGGTGCACCGGTACTTCGTGGACATGGTCGAAAGAAGGGTCGAGAGGTCGAGAGGTAGCCAATGAGCGGGCATTCCAAATGGGCGACCACCAAGCACAAGAAGGCGGTCATCGACGCCAAGCGCGGCAAGTTGTTCGCGAAGTTGATCAAGAACATCGAGGTGGCTGCGCGGCAAGGCGGCGGCGACCCAGCCGGCAACCCGACCTTGTATGACGCGGTCCAAAAAGCCAAGAAGTCCTCGGTGCCGCAAGACAACATCGAACGGGCGGTCAAGCGCGGTTCGGGCGCCGAGAGTGGGGGAGCGGATTGGCAGACGATCATGTACGAGGGGTACGGGCCAAGCGGTGTCGCGGTGCTGGTGGAGTGCTTGACCGATAACCGCAACCGTGCAGCAGGTGAAGTGCGGGTAGCGATGACCCGCAACGGCGGCTCGATGGCCGATCCGGGTTCGGTTGCGTACATGTTCAACCGCAAGGGCGTGATCATCGTGCCGAAGATGGACGGTCTCACCGAGGACGATCTGCTGCTGGCGGTGCTCGAGGCAGGCGCGGAGGAGGTGAACGATCTCGGTGATTCCTTCGAGATCGTCAGCGAGGCAACCGACGTGGTCGATGTGCGCACGGCGCTGCAGGGTGCCGAGATCGATTACGACTCCGCCGAGGCGACGTTCCTGCCTTCGGTCACGGTGCCACTCGATGAGGACGGCGCCGGCAAGGTCTTCCGGTTGATCGAGGCGCTCGAAGACAGCGACGACGTCCAGAACGTGTACGCGAACTTCGATGTCAGCGACGAAGTGATGGAGAAGGTCGGCTGATCGATGTCCGATGATCCCAGCAAGGTCGGTGCGCAACTGCGCGGCTGGGACGCCGCGACCTTCCGTACGGCTTCCGGCGATCCGAGGATGCGCAGCACGGTGGTGGCACTTGCCGTGTTGGACAGTGCACCGGATTGGCAGCGCCTGCGCAACCGGTTGGAGCGTTTGACGCATTTCGTGCCAACACTGCGGATGCGCCCGCTGTATGGCCTTTTCGGGTTATCCGCGCCACGGCTCGCGCTGGATCCGGATTTCGATATCGACGTGCACGTACATCGGTACCGCCTACCGGAGGGTTCGGGTTGGAACGAACTGCTCGGGGACGTGCGACGCATGTCCTTGACCGACTTCGATCGCAACCGCGCGCTGTGGGAAGCGGTGCTCATCGAAGGCCTGCCACGCGGAGAGGCCGCATTCGCGTTGAAACTGCATCACTCGATCGCCGATGGCCAGGCGACGGTAATGATGGCGCTGTCCCTATTCGAACTCGGCCCCGATCCCAATCCCGATGATCCGCCCACGCCGGAGGTTCCGCGTGGGGAGGACGTCAGCTTGTTCGACATCGCGCGGGCGAATGTGGAGGACAACGTCAACCGATTCCGACAAAGCACCGAGAGCGTGCTTCGCGCGGGAGGCGGTGTTGCCCTGCAAGCGCTCAGCGACCCGACCGGGGCACTAGATGTTGTCCGGCAGACGGTCGATTCGGTCGGCAAGGCCGTGTCCCTGCCCGAGGCGCCGCTATCGCCGCTGTGGACCGAACGTGGAACCACCTACCACTTCGGTGCATTCGAGTTCCCCTTCGAGCGCCTCAAGCACGCGGCGAAATCGCGTGGCTTCAGCGTGAACGACGCCTTCATGGCCGCGGTGGCAAGTGGTGTGGATCGCTACCACCAGCGCTATGGCGTCTCAGTGTCGGAATTGCGCGTCAATGTGCCGATCAGTTTGCGCGGCGACGCCGGCGATCGCAGCGCACAAGCGTCGAACGCCGTTGCCATCGCGCGCTTCGAGATGCCGCTGGAAGGCCTGGACGTGGAGGACCGGATGGCGGTCATCCACGAATTGGTTGACACCTGGCGAGGCGCCCCCGCGATGCGGATGGCCGATCCGCTTGCCGATGTCAGTTGGTTCGTGCCGGTTCCGGTGCTAGCGCAGGCCGCGAAGGCCTCCGACATCACGACCAGCAATGTTCCCGGACCACCGGTTGCGTTGTATCTCGCGGGAGCACGGATGGTTGCGGCCTTCCCGCTGGTCGCCACGATCGGCGCGGCCGTCAACGTCACGATGGTGACCTATGACGGCTCGACGTGTATCGGAGTGTCCACCGATGATCGATCCATTCCCGACCATGGCGAGCTTCTCGAGGATCTGCGCTGGGGATTTGAGTTGATCACCGGCGATGTCGTCGGTCCGGCCGATCGTTACGGCGCGCACGGCTGAGCGGGCTCGCGGCCGCGTGCGGTGATCGGCGCGCCCACGAGGGCACTGGCACACCGTGCGGCTAGCGTGACCATTCAAGCAAGCGGTCGGCTACTTCGAAGGGGCTCGTGTGGTGCGCGCTGTCGGTGATCGTCGGGTCCTGGGTATCGACCCCGGGCTCACGCGCTGCGGTGTCGCGGTTGTTGATGGAGCACCCGGGCGAAAGGTCGCGCTGCGCCATATCGGGGTACTTCGCACCGATGCCGGGTTGCCGATCGACCAGCGGCTGGTCGAGCTCGAGCGCGGTATCGAGGAAGTCGTAGCCCAGTACTCACCGGATGTCGTAGCCGTCGAGCGGGTGTTCAGTCAGCACAATGTCCGCACGGCGATGGCCACCGCCCAGGCCGCTGCGGTCGCGTTGCTCATTGCGGCGCGCGGTGGGATAGAGGTCGCTTTGCATACACCCACCGAGGTCAAGGCCGCGGTCACCGGAAACGGCCGTGCAGACAAGGCGCAGGTCACTGCGATGGTCACCCGCGTATTGGCCTTGCAGACGGCACCGAAGCCCGCTGATGCTGCGGATGCCGCGGCTATCGCGATCTGCCAGGCATGGCGGGGTGCGGCGGCGAACCGGCTGCTCGCTGCCCGCGAGCAGTTAGCGGCCGGTCGATGATCGACCGCGTGCGCGGATCCGTGCTGGCGGTCGGCCCGGACTATCTCAGTGTGGACATCGGTCCGCTCGCGCTGCGCGTCCTGGTTCCACCGCAGACCTGCGCGCAGTTGCGCGTGGGAAGCGAAGTGGACGTGCACACCGCGCTCGTGGTGCGAGAGGACAGCTGGACGCTGTTCGGTTTCCTAGACAGCGAGCAATGCCAGGTCTTCCAGCAGGTGCAAACAGTCAGCGGGATCGGGCCGCGCATCGCCCTGGCCCTGGTCAGCGTGCTAGGTCCAGAGGAGCTGCGGCAGGCGATCGAGGCGGAGGATCTCGCTGCGTTAACCAGCGTTCCCGGGATCGGCAAGAAGGGTGCGCAGCGCATCGTGCTCGAGCTCAAGGATCGCATCGGCGCCCCGGTTTCCACCGCCACGCGCGCAACAGGTGGCTCCGGTGAAGCGTGGCGGGTGTCGGTTGCTGCCGGATTGACCTCCTTGGGCTGGAATCCGAAGGAAGCCGACGCGGCGGTCGAGATCATCGCCGGACGCGTTGCGGAGATCACCGATCCCAGTGATCCCGACGTCGGTGTGTTGCTCAAAGAGGCCCTGCGTTCCCTGGATCGCTCATGAGCGTCCTGGATCCCGGTGCCGACGACGACGATTCCGTGGTCGATGGTGCGCTACGCCCCACCACTTTGGAGGAATTCGTCGGCCAAGAGCGCGTGAAATCACAGCTTGGCTTGGTGCTGGAAGCTGCAAGACGTCGCGAAGGCATCGCCGACCACGTACTGCTCAGCGGTCCACCCGGCTTGGGTAAGACCACCCTCGCGGCGATCATCGCCAGCGAGCTCGGTGCGCCGATTCGGATGACGTCCGGCCCGGCATTGCAGCACGCCGGCGATGTCGCGGCGGTGCTATCTAGCTTGCAGCCCGGTGAGGTGCTGTTCATCGATGAGGTGCACCGGACCGCCCGCGCCGCGCAGGAGATGCTTTACGTCGCGATGGAGGACTTCCGCGTGGACGTGGTGGTCGGTAAGGGCCCCGGCGCGACCGCGATCCCGCTGGATATCGCGCCTTTTACCTTGGTCGGTGCCACTACCCGGGCGGGTTTGCTGCCCGGTCCGTTGCGGGACCGGTTCGGGTTCACCGCGCACCTGGATTTCTATGAACCAGCCGACCTCGAACGCATCGTGCGGCGCAGCGCGCGTTTGCTCGAAGTGGCCATCACCGACGAGGGAGGATCCGAGATCGCGGGCCGATGCCGCGGTACGCCGCGTATCGCCAACCGGCTGCTGCGCCGGGTTCGGGACTGGGCTCAGGTGCACGGCAGCGGAGTGGTGGACCAAGACGCCGCCCGCTCGGCTTTGGAACTCTACGAGGTTGATGTGGTCGGCCTGGATCGGATCGACCGCGCGGTCCTGGAGGCGATCGTGGATCGCTTCGGTGGCGGACCGGTCGGCTTGAGCACCCTCGCGGTGGCGGTGGGTGAGGAACCCGAGACGATCGAGACGGTGGCCGAGCCGTTCTTGGTGCGGCTCGGACTGTTGATGCGTACCCCGCGCGGACGGGTAACGACCATCGCCGGCTGGCAGCATGTCGGGCGCACGGCGCCCGCGGACACCCCGGGAGCCGGACAAGGGGTGCTTCCCTGGCAGGAGGAGCACGAAGACTCCTCGGAAGACTCCTCGGAGCCGCGCGGGTAGGGGTGCCGCGAAACGCTGGCTCGCTCGGTACCCTCGAAGGATCCGGAAATGCCGGTGTCGATGCCCCTGGGAGTAGCGTCGTGGATATCGTGGCTCTCGCCCCGATCGTGTTGTTGGTGGTCGCCTTCTATTTCTTGTTGATCCGGCCGCAAAAGGTGCGTCAACGCCAACAGGCCGAAATGGTGGCCGCTCTCGCGCCGGGAGCGCAGGTGATGACCACCGCGGGGATGATGGGCACGATCGCGGTTGTCGCCGAGGATGAGTTGAGCCTGGAGATCTCCCCGGGGGTCTTCGTGCGCATGGTGCCGGCCGCCGTGGCCAAGGTGATCGAGCCCGCGCCGGGGATGGGGCAGGAGCAAGAGCCCGAACCTCCAACGCCGTAGCATCTGCTCTTCGCGCGACCAACGCCTGCGAACACGTCCCTAACCGTCCCCGAACCCGAGTCCATCCCCGAGGAGTCCCGTGGCCCCACCCCCGACCTCCAAGCCAGGGCGATTGCTGATCGCCTTGGTGGTGCTGTTGATCGGTGGCATCGCCTGGGCCTTTTGGCCGGGGACCGACTCTTCGGTGCGCTTGGGCCTGGACCTGCAGGGCGGCACCCAGGTGATCATGATTCCGCAGCCGGTGGTCGAGGGCGCGGAGATCACCGAGGAGCAACTGACCCAGTCCGTCGAGATCATCCGCGCCCGGGTCGACGGCCTCGGTGTCGCCGAAGCCGAAGTCACCACCCAAGGTTCCGGTGCTGGTGCAGCCATCGTCGTATCTGTGCCGGGCGTGGGGCAGGACCGAGTGGTCGACCTCGTCCAGCGCACCGCGCTGTTGAACTTCCGTCCGGTGTGGAACATTCTCAGCCCGCTTCCAACTGATCCGGCGACCGATCCGGCGACCGACGAGTCGGCCGCTGAGGCAGGCGCTGAAGAAGGCACCGAAGCAGGCGCTGAAGAAGGCGCCGAGGAATCGGATTCGCAGTCCGCAGCCGACCAAGGTGGCGCGCGCAGCGCGGAGATCGTGCAGGCCGCCGAGTACACGCCGCAATTCCAAACCGAGGTCGATGCGCTGGACTGCCTGGATCCGGTGAACCTCGCAGGCGGAACCCCCGATAACCCCGAGCAATGGCTAGGCGCCTGCGACCAAGAGGGTGTTTCGAAGTACGTGATGGAGCCGGCATTCATCCAGGGGGTGAACGTCACCGACGCCAACGCCCAGCTCACCCAGCAGGGCATCGGCTGGGTGGTCACCTTGGAGTTCGACTCCGAAGGCGCCAGCGCCCTTGCGGACGCTTCCACCGAGCTCAGCTCGCTGCCGGAGTGTGGCACCGGTGCCACTCCCTGTAACGCCTTCGCGATCGTCCTCGACGGAGTCGTGGTTTCGGCTCCACGGTTCAACGAACCGATCATCGGGGGACAAGCGCAGATCGAGGGCGACTTCAACGCCCAAGAGGCTCGCGACCTCGCCAACGTCCTGAAGTACGGCGCACTGCCCCTCACTCTCGAGGTGGTGGACGTGACATCTGTCTCTGCCACCGTTGGCGGCGACCAACTGCGGGCCGGCATCATCGCCGGGCTCATCGGCTTGAGCGTGGTGAGCTTGTACCTGTTGTTGTACTACCGGCTGCTAGGCCTAGTGGCCGTGCTGTCCCTCGGCGTTGCCGGGGCATTGCTTTACCTGTTCGTGGTGATCTTCTCCAAGACCATCGGCCTAACCTTGACCCTCGCCGGCGTGGCCGGTGCGATCGTCGCCGTCGGTATCACCGCGGACTCCTTCATCGTCTACTTCGAACGCATCCGCGACGAATTGCGCGATGGCCGGTCGCTACGCCAGGCCTGCGACAGCGGATGGGTGCGCGCGCGTCGAACGCTGCTCGCTGCGGACTTCGTTACGTTGCTAGCAGCGGTGGTGCTGTACTTCCTGTCGATCGGCAGCGTGCGTGGCTTCGCCTTCATCCTCGGGCTCACCACGGTGATCGACCTCATCATCGCGTTCTGGTTCACCCACCCCATCGTCGTTCTCCTTGGACGAATGCGATTCATGCAAGGCGGCTCGAAGTGGAGTGGCCTAGATCCCGAGCGCCTTGGTGCGCACAGCGCCATCGAGAACCTCAGCGGCCGGTCCCGGCGTAAGCGCCGTGAGGACTACCGGGACAAGAAGGCGCAGTTCGGTGGCACCGATGAGGGCGGAGCCGAAACAGGTGTCGGCGAAGACGCCGAAACAGGTGCCACCGAAGACGCCGCCGATAGCACCGAGGAGGTGCGCTCATGAACATCAAGGGGTTCGGACAGCGGCTCTACCGAGGTGAGGTTTCCTACGATTTCGTGGGCAGATGGCGGCGCTGGTACGTCATCTCGGGGATCATCTTGATCGTCGCGATCGGTTCGCTGGCCTTTCGCGGCCTGAACCTCGGCATCGAGTTCCGTGGCGGGGCCGATTTTTCGATCCCCAACGCCACTTGTTCGGTCATCGATGCTCGCACCGTGGCTGAGACAGAGACCGGTGGGCAGACCATCGTCACCGTCGCTGGCTCGGGAACGATGCGCGTGCAGACCATCCCGCTCACGAGCGCTGAATCCGTGGACCTAGCGGACGTCCTTGGCGAGGCGTGCGGGGTGCCGGGATCGGACATCACCGTTCAAGTCGTGGGTCCCACGTGGGGTGCTGAGATCTCTACCAAGGCGCTACAGGGCCTGCTCATCTTCCTGGCACTGGTCTCGGTGTTCCTAGCGATCTACTTCGAATGGCGCATGGCGGTCGGTGCGCTCGTCGCCCTCGTCCACGATCTGGTCATCACTATCGGTATCTATGCGGCAGTGGGTCTGGAAGTCACGCCCGCGACCGCGATCGGAGTGTTGACGATCCTCGCCTACTCGCTCTACGACACCGTCGTCGTCTACGACAAGGTCAAGGAGAACACCCGCGGCATCTTCGGCCAGTCGGTCATGACCTACGACGAAGCCGCCAACCTGGCCGTCAACCAGACCGTTGTGCGTTCGATCAACACATCCTTCACCTCGCTGCTGCCGGTGCTAGCCATCATCGTCGTCGGTGCTGGACTGCTCGGAGCCGGAACACTGCTCGACCTCGCCGTGGCGCTTGCCGTCGGTATGGCGGCAGGTACCTATTCCTCGTTGTTCATCGCCACGCCTGTCCTCGCCCAACTCAAACGCCAACAGCCGGAAGTCAAGGCACTGGCGTCGCGGGTGATGGCCCGGCGCAAGCAAGCACTCAAGCAGGCGGGCGAGGGCAAGTCGGACACCGACGGCGATCCTGATGGCGCCCGAGCACAAGGAAGTGGGGCGCAGGCCCCGGTGGACGTGACCCCGACCGGATCGGCATCACCGGAGCAACTGCGCGAGTACGCGCGGGTGCAAACCGGGGAACGTAATCAGCCCAAACGGCAAAGCAGACGCAAGAGGCGCTGACTTGCCGCCGAGCCCGTAGAATCGGGGGATCGATAGGGGAGGTGGTCATGGCGAAGAACGTTCCCGTGGCCACCGATGACGCCCCGGTCAAGCCCCCTACCTCTCCTGAGTCAAGCGGTTTCCGGGGTAGGTTCGCCAGGCTCGCTGGGCCCCGCAACGCACACCCGGAATTGCAGCCGGTGCTGCGCACCCTGCGCCGCTACCACCCGAAAGCGGATGCGCGCCTGGTCGAGCGAGCCTATGAAATGGCCGAGTACCTGCACCGCGATCAGCAACGCCGTTCCGGGGAGCCGTACATCACGCATCCGTTGGCGGTAACCGAGATCCTCGTCGAACTCGGGATGCCAGCGCCCAGCCTTGCCGCCGCTTTGCTGCATGACACTGTCGAGGACTGCGGCTATTCCCTCGATGCCCTGCGTGAGGACTTCGGGGACGAGGTCGCCCTCCTCGTCGATGGAGTCACCAAGCTCGACAAGGTCACCTACGGGGAAGCCTCAGCCGCGGAGACCGTGCGAAAGATGGTCGTGGCGATGGCCCGCGACATCAGGGTATTGGTCATCAAGTTGGCCGACCGACTGCACAACATGCGCACGCTGCAGTGGCTCCCGGAGGAAAAGCAGCAAAAGAAGGCCAAGGAAACACTCGAGATCTACGCGCCGCTTGCCCACCGGTTGGGGATGAACGCCATCAAGTGGGAACTCGAGGACCTGTCGTTCGCGACGATGTATCCGAAGATGTACGAGGAGATCGTCCGACTCGTCGGTGAACGAGCGCCCTCACGCGACAGGTACCTCGATGAGGTCGTCGCGGATATCGAATCGCAACTCAAGGCGAGCAAGATCAAGGCGAGTGTGACGGGGCGCCCCAAGCATTACTACTCCGTTTACCAGAAGATGATCGTCCGCGGCCGAGACTTCAATGACATCTACGACCTCGTCGGGGTGCGGATCCTGGTCGACAGCGTGCGCGAATGCTACGCGGTTCTGGGCACGATCCATGCCCAATGGAGCCCGGTGCCGGGTCGGTTCAAGGACTTCATCGCGATGCCCAAGTTCAACATGTACCAATCGCTGCACACCACCGTCATCGGACCGGACGGCAAAGTGGTCGAGGTGCAGATCCGGACCAATGAGATGCACCAGTCAGCTGAACTCGGGGTCGCTGCCCACTGGCGCTACAAGCAGTCCGACGTTGGCGGGAAGTCCGGTCCGGACGATTTCGCCTGGCTGCGTCAATTGCTCGATTGGCAACGAGAGACGTCGGATCCGGGTGAATTCCTAGATTCGCTGCGCTATGACCTCGGATCCTCCGAGGTATACGTCTTCACGCCCAAGGGTGATGTGATGGCGCTTCCCAGCGGTGCCACAGCAGTCGATTTCGCCTACGCGGTGCACACCGAAGTGGGCCATCGCTGCGTTGGTGCTCGGGTGAACGGCAAGTTGATCCCCTTGGAGTCCACCCTGGCAAGCGGAGATGTCATCGAGATCTTCACTTCCAAAGCCGAAGGCGCCGGCCCAAGCCGCGATTGGCTCGGCTTCGTTGCGTCCCCTCGCGCGAAGACCAAGATCAAGGCGTGGTTTTCCAAGGAACGTCGCGAAGAGTCGATCGAGAGCGGCAAAGATCACATCGCGCGTGCGATGCGCAAGCGAGGCCTGCCGCTTCAGCGATTGATGACAAATCAGGCTCTGGCCAGTATCGCTGTGGACCTCAACCAAGCCGACGTCACCGCCCTGTACGCATCCGTCGGCGAGGGCCGGATATCGGCGGAAACCATCGTGCACCGACTCGTCGAGGCAGCCGGCGGTGTCGATGGAGCCGCCGACGACGCCGCTGAGGCGATCACCCCGAAGCCCGGTCGGCGCGCCTCGGAATCGCGTGATGTGGGCGTGATCGTCAAAGGTGTCGACGATCTGTGGGTCAAGCTCGCGCGCTGCTGCACTCCGGTGCCCGGTGATCCCATCATGGGTTTCGTCACTCGCGGCTCGGGGGTCTCGGTGCATCGGGACGACTGTGTGAACGTACCGAACCTACGGCTGCACCCAGAACGCGAAGTGGATGTGGAGTGGGCACCTACTGCCTCCAGTGTCTTCTTGGTCAACATCCAGGTCGAGGCACTCGATCGCTCGCGACTGCTGGCCGATGTCACCAAGGCACTCTCGGACACGCACGTGAACATCCTCAGTGCCTCGGTAGCCACGACCCGCGACCGCATCGCCACGTCTCGATTCACCTTCGAGATGGCAGATCCGAAGCATCTGGGTTCGGCGTTGAAAGCGGTGCGCACGGTCGAGGGCGTCTACGACGCGTACCGCGTCTAGCCGCGTCTGTTCTCGTCTCGTGGGGCGTTTTGCGCCGACTACTGCGCGATCCGCTGCGCTGCCTCGAGCAGCGCACGAGTGCTCTCCACTGTCTGCTCGAGCCGGCGGGTAGCCGCCGCATCGCCCTTGGCTCGGGCTTCGGCGAGCTCGGCCTCCTGGCGGGCCAGGGCGTCGGTGAAGGCGTTGGCCGTTGACTCGGCCCGCGCCTGCTTTTCTGGATCGTGTCGTTGCCAGGCCTGCGATTCGGCCTTGCGCACGGCATCCTCGACCTTGCGCAGGCGTCCTTCGAGGCGACTGCGTTCGGCCCGGGGGACGTCGCCGGCCTTCTCCCACTTGTCCTGGATGCTGCGCAGTGACCGCTTGGTCTCCGAAAGATCCTTGCCCGGCTGCACTGGCAGCAGCGCCTCGGCCTGGGTGAGCAGGTCCTCCTTGACGGCGACATTCGGCGCGAGGTCGGCATCGCGCGCAAGGTCCGAGGCCTTCATCGCCGAGTAGAAGGAATCCTGGGCGGCTTTGAAGCGCTTCCAGAGCTTGTCCTCATCCGAACGCGACGCCCTCGGGGCCCGCTTCCAGTCCTCCATGAGCTTCTTCAGTGCTTTGGAGGTAGCGCCCCAGTCGGTCGATTCCGCGAGTTTGGTGGCCTGTTCGATGAGCTCACGCTTGCGGGCCACCGCCTCTTTGCGCTCGCTATCCAACTGCGCGAAGTGCGTTCGGCGGCGCTTGTCGAAGGAGCTGCGTGCCGAACTCAGCCGCTTCCACATCTGCTGCTCGAGTGTGCGATCCGAGCGCGGTAGGGCCTTCCATTCCTCGACGATCGCCGAGTAGCGCTCGGCCGTGGCCTTCCAGCTGGTGGAGTCGGCCAGGCTCTCTGCTTCGGTAACGAGTGCCTCGCGTGCCGCCTTGGTCTGCTCACGCATCCGCTCGCGATGCTCGGCCTGCCGCACGGCGGCCGCTTCCCGGGCGGACTCGGCATCGGCGATCTTGCGCTCCAAAGCCGCGACATCCCCAACGAACGACCGCTCGGCCAGGGCGGCACGGACCCGCTCGATGACGGCAGTTGCCTGGTCGGGCTTGGCTCGACCGTCACCGAGACGAGTCGCAGCGAGGTCGATCTCCACGACGAGGTCCTCGTACTTGCGGGCGAAGAACGCCAGTCCCTCGTGCGGGGGACCCGCGGCGTACTGGCCCACGCGGACCTCACCTTCGGGGGCCTTCAAGTAGACGGTGCCGTCGTCCTCGACACGTCCGAACTCCATGCTCGAACGCAGGCCCGCTTCGCTCGGGGCATCCCCCGGGGAAGTGGTAGGGGCACTAGAAGTGGCGGCAGCCGCGGGGGTAGCCGGTTGGCTGGGCGAAGGCGCGCTGGGCGTGGGGCGACGCAGCGCGGCCGGCGTCGGGACGGCACCGAGACCGGTGCCCGGTGCTGTCGGTGCTGTCGGTGCTGTCGGCGCAGTCGGTGCCTGCGGTGACTTGTCCTGCGTCATGCGTTCACCCCCTCACGGCGTGGATTGTCGGACGAAACGTGCTTTCAGTCTGTCATCGAGCGGGGCAAGTGCTAGTTGGCACCACTAACCGTTGCCGATTCGATAACAAGTGGCTGAGCCGGCAGACCGTCGCCCGACCCGTCGGCCACCCCTGCATCGGCCACCGAACGCAGGATGTCCAGTCCTTCGCTCACCTCGCCCCAGATGGTGTAGCCCGGGGGCAGCGTGGTGTCCTCGTAGACCAGGAAGAACTGCGAGCCGGCCGTTCCCGGTCCGGCATTGGCCATGGCAACGGTGCCCGCCGGATAGTTCGCCTCGCCCTCAGCGGGCAGGTTCTCGTCGGGCAGTTGGTAGCCGGGGCCACCGGTGCCGTTGCCGGCCGGGTCACCGCATTGCACGACGAAGATCCCTGCGGTGGTGAGCCGATGGCAAGCGGTGGCGTCGTAGAAGCCGGTGTCGGCCAAGAACGCCGCGGAGGCCACGGTCTCCGGCGCGAGTTCACCGAACATGTCGATCACGATGTTCCCGCAGTTCGTCGCCAATGTCAGGCTGCCGTCTTGTTGGTCTCCCGGCGCTGGAGCCGAATCGAAGGTGATGTCATCTGCGCGCACGGGAACGGGGTCGGTACATCCGTCCACGAGCGGGCCTTGGGCCTGCAGCTCTTCGGCCAGTTCGCTCACCGCTGCGTCGAGTTCGTTGTTCGCGGAGGCGGTGGTGCTCTCGCCCGAATCACCGAGCAAACTCAAGACGGCCCAGCCCCCGCCGGCAACGACCAGCCCAGCGATCACCACGATCGCGATGATCCGTTGCCGGGATCGGGCCTTCTCCTCGCGGTCGACTCGGCGCTGCTGCTGCCGATCGAACTTCGCGCGCGCGATTTCGCGTTCTCGACGATTGGACGAGGTCACCACGGTCCTTTCCCTTGCGGCCCTTGCGGCATGACCGTGCTCGGCGTGTGTGCTCGACATGCGTGCTCGACATGTGGGTATGGCACGCCGTGAACCCGGTCGCCGCACGAGTGTAAGGGCACACCGGATCGCGACTAGGCTGAGCGGGCGTCGATGCCCGATGCATTCGCTCGAGTGCTACCCGGCGCGAGTGAGTAGTGCGCCCACGGTGAGGAGGATCGGTGTTCATCACGGGCTTTCCCGCCGGATCCTGGTCGACCAACTGCTACGTCCTGGCCTCAGCGCCGGGTGAGCCCTGCCTGATCGTGGATCCCGGGCAGGACAGCATCGATCGTGTGCACGAGATCATCCGGGAGAACCGGTTCACCCCCGCGGCGGTCATCCTCACCCACGGACATATGGACCACGTGTGGAGCGTCGCGCCGGTGACTCGGGATTTCGAGATCCCGGCGATGATCCACACGGCAGATCGCTACCGGCTCGCCGACCCTGCGGGCAGTTCCCTGGTGGCGGCGCGTGAGCAACTGCTCGCGATGACCAAGGACTCCCTGGAACTCACCGAACCTTC
Organism: uncultured Rubrivirga sp.; assembly: GCA_964550285.1. Classification (GTDB taxonomy): domain Bacteria; phylum Actinomycetota; class Actinomycetes; order S36-B12; family S36-B12; genus S36-B12. The sequence continues at coordinate 12,712 of CAZJYN010000014.1, read as the reverse complement.
CGATGTCCGATTGCTACCCGAAGTGCTCTCGCAAGATCGGGCGCAACTCGAACTGGCGGGGATCACGCTGGGTGTCCGTCATGCCCCCGGGCACACCGAAGGTTCGGTGGTCTTCGACCTGCCGATGGCCGATAGCCCGGATGTCCTGCTCTCCGGCGATGTGCTCTTCCAGGGCTCGATCGGGCGAACCGACCTGCCCGGTGGTGATCCGCGGGCCATGGATGTCAGCCTGCGCGAGGTGATCTGGCCGATGGACGACGAAACCGTGGTGCTGCCGGGCCACGGAGGTCAAACCACTATCGCGGCCGAGCGCGCGGCCAACCCCTTCTTGCAGGCTGCCGCGGCAGGTGGCTCGGCGCAGCCCGCCCCACGGGGCTTGTGACGGGGCTTGGGCCATGACCGAGTTCCGAGCACCGAAGGGCGTACCTGAGTACTTCCCGCCTCGCTCGAGCGCGTTCCTCGCGGTCCGCGAAGCGTTGGCCGACCCGGCCCGGCACGCCGGATACGGCTACATCGAACTGCCCGTCTTCGAGGACACCGCGTTGTTCGTGCGTGGAGTGGGGGAGAGCACCGATGTGGTCAGTAAGGAGATGTACACCTTCGTGGACCGCGGGGATCGGTCGATCTCGCTGCGACCCGAAGGTACCGCCGGGGTGATGCGATCCATCGTGGAGAACCGGCTCGATAAGGCCGGCTTACCGGTCAAACTCTGGTACGCGGGGCCGTTCTTCCGCGCGGAGCGTCCGCAGCACGGTCGCTACCGCCAACTCCAACAGGTGGGCATCGAGGCGGTGGGTAGCGAGGATGCTGCCCTCGATGCCGAGGTGATCGCACTCGCCGATGAGGCCTACCGGCGCCTTGGTCTGCAGCACTACCGACTCGATCTCACCTCGTTGGGCTGCGCGCAGTGCCGTCCGGCGTACCGGGAGGAACTCGGCGCCTTCCTGGCCGGCCTGGATCTGGACCCCGCGACCAGGGACCGCGCTGCCGTGAATCCGCTGCGGGTCCTCGACGACAAGCGGCCCGAGGTGCAAGGGCAACTGACCGAGGCTCCCTTGATGGTCGATCGGCTCTGCACCGATTGCCAGCAGCACTACGACCAAGTGCGCGAGTTCCTCGTCGATGCGGGTGTCCAGTGGCACGAGGCACCGCGCCTGGTGCGCGGTCTGGATTACTACACCCGCACCACCTTCGAGTTCACGCACGAGATGCTCGGAGCCCAATCGGGCATCGGTGGGGGAGGTCGCTACGACGGTCTGATGGAGTCCGTGGGCGGTGACGCGCTGTCGGGGATCGGTTTCGGACTCGGCACCGACCGCACGCTGCTTGCCTGCGAGGCCGAGGGCCTCGCGCCCGGAGTCGGTGCACGGGTCGCGGTGTTCTTAGTGCCGATCGGGGCACCGGCACGTCATGTGTGCGTTCGGTTGGCTCGCGAATTGCGCGCCGCCGGGTTGGCCGCGGACATCGCCTACGGGGAACGCGGATTGAAGGGATCGATGAAGGCGGCGGATCGTTCCCAGGCGCCGTTCGTCGTGATCATCGGCGATGACGAAGTGGCCGCGGACATCGCCGGGGTCAAGGAGATGGGCACAGGGGTGCAAGAGACGGTGCCGCTGGCCGAAGTCGTCGCGCATCTCGGTGGCCGACTATCGAGCACCACCGCCAACCTCGACCATGCAAGGAAGGAATGACGTGTTCAGAACCCATGAAGCCGGAAGCCTGCGGGCCAGTGATGTCGGCAGCACCGTCACCGTCGCCGGGTGGATCGCCTCCCGCCGCGACCACGGGGGCGTGGCGTTCTTGGATCTTCGGGATGCCTCCGGCCGCGTGCAGGTGGTGGTGCGCGATCCGCAGGTTGCGCACCCGCTTCGCGATGAGTTCTGCATTCGAGTTACTGGTGAGGTCACCGCTCGACCGGAAGGCAACGACAACCCGGACTTGGCCACCGGCACGATCGAGGTGATGGCGGACGAACTGACCGTCTTATCGACTGCCGCCCCATTGCCGTTCCCGATCGATGATCGCACCCCGGTCAGCGACGAGGTCCGTCTTCGCCATCGCTACTTGGATCTGCGACGTGAACGCTCCGGTGCGGCGCTGCGAATGCGCTCGCAGGTGAACAAGGTGGCTCGTGATGTGTTAAGCGAACGCGGCTTCGTGGAGGTGGAAACACCGACCCTCACCCGTTCCACACCCGAAGGTGCACGCGACTTCCTCGTGCCAGTTCGATTGCAGCCGGGTCACTGGTACGCCCTGCCTCAATCACCGCAACTGTTCAAGCAACTGCTCATGGTCGGCGGCATCGAACGCTACTTCCAGATCGCGCGCTGCTACCGAGATGAGGACTTCCGAGCCGATCGCCAGCCGGAGTTCACCCAACTCGACATCGAGATGAGCTTCGTCGATCAAGAGGACGTGATCGACGTGGGGGAAGCCGTCGTACGTGCGTTGTGGTCATCGATCGTGGGAATCCGGATCGGTGACATCCCACGCATGACCTACGCCGAGGCCATGTCCCGATTCGGGACCGACAAGCCCGATCTTCGATTCGCCTTGGAACTCGTCGACCTAACGCTCTACTTCGCCCAGACCCCGTTTCGGGTATTCCAGGCCGAGTACGTCGGAGCGGTGGTGATGCCCGGGGGTGCGGGTCAACCGCGGCGGGGCTTCGATGCCTGGCAGGAGTGGGCCAAGCAGCGTGGTGCCAAGGGTTTGGCGTACGTCACGATCGCCGAGGACGGGGAACTCGGCGGTCCGGTCGCGAAGAACCTCAGCGATGCCGAACGAGCAGGTCTCATCGAAGCAACCGGCGCTGCACCCGGGGACGCCGTCTTCTTCGCGGCGGGAAGGCGCTCGGACGCCCGAGCCCTGTTGGGTGCCGCGCGCGTGGAGATCGCCGAGCGGTTGGCGTTGATCGATCCGGATGAATGGTCCTTCGTTTGGGTCATCGACGCACCGATGTTCGAGCAGGTGGAAGACGAGACCGGCGCATTGGTGTGGACCGCCGTGCATCATCCGTTCACCTCACCGAATGAGCAGTGGCAGGACTCCTTCGAAAGCGCACCCGATGAAGCCCTGGCTTGGGCGTACGACCTCGTGTGTAACGGCAACGAGATCGGCGGTGGATCCATCCGTATCCACGATGCGGTGATGCAGCAGCGGGTATTCGAGGTTTTGGGCCTCGGTGCTCAAGAAGCTCGCGAGAAGTTCGGTTTCCTGCTCGAGGCCTTCCAGTACGGACCCCCGCCCCACGGCGGTATCGCCTTCGGCTGGGATCGCATCTGCATGTTGTTGGCCGGCGCTGACTCGCTGCGCGATGTCATCGCCTTCCCCAAGACCGGTGCCGGTCACGATCCATTGACCGGCGCACCCACGCCGATCACCGCGGCGCAGCGGGCCGAAGCCGGGATCGACGTCGACCCATTCGCTGAGGAATCGGACGCGACTTGACCCTGTTCGACGACCGGGAGCAATCCGATAGGGCGGATGCACCGCTCGCGGTGCGGATGCGACCGCGCACCGTCGGTGAGGTCGTGGGGCAGTCGACGGCGTTGGCCGAGGGCTCGCCGTTGCGCTCCCTACTGAGCGGGGGCGGGGGCTCGGCGGTTTCCGTCGTTTTGTGGGGACCCCCGGGCACAGGAAAGACCACATTGGCGTCCTTGGTCTCGGCTGAATCCGGACGGGTGTTCACCGAACTTTCCGCGGTGACGGCGGGCGTCAAGGACGTCAGGGCGGTCATCGAAGACGCCCGCAGCCGTCTGCAGCTGCACGAACTCGGCACAGTGCTGTTCGTCGATGAAGTCCATCGCTTCAGCAAGAGCCAGCAGGATGCGCTGCTGCCCGCGGTGGAGAACGGCTGGGTGACCCTTATCGCCGCGACCACCGAGAACCCGAGCTTCTCGGTCATCGCTCCGCTGTTGTCGCGCAGCATCGTCGTCACCTTGGAGCCACTCGCAGACCAAGAGGTGCGCACGGTGTTGCTGCGCGCGATCACCGACGAGCGCGGACTCGGTGGTGACATCACCGTGACCGAGGAAGCCATGGACTTCCTAGTTCGCATCAGTAGCGGGGATGCCCGCCGCGGGTTGACGGCACTCGATGCCGCAAGCCGGGCCGGTACGCCTGAGATCGATCTCCCGGTGGTCGAATCCGCCGTCCAGCACGCCGCGGTGCGCTACGACCGCGACGGCGATCAGCACTACGACGTCATCAGTGCGTTCATCAAGAGCGTTCGAGGCAGCGACCCCGATGCCGCGCTGCACTATTTGGCCAGGATGCTCGAAGCGGGCGAGGACCCGCGTTTCGTGGCCAGGCGCTTGATCATCTTGGCCAGCGAGGACATTGGCATGGCCGAACCGTCGGTGCTGCAGACCGCTACCGCCGCAGCGCAGGCAGTGGCGATGATCGGCATGCCTGAGGCTCGGATCGTGTTGGCGCACGCCACCGTGCACGCAGCCCTCGCGCCGAAATCCAACGCCGTCTACCGCGGAATCGATGCGGCGCTGGGCGATGTGCGCTCCGGTCGGATCGGCACGGTCCCGGCGCACTTGCGCGATTCCCACTACGGAAGGGCAGCCGATCTCGGCCACGGCGTCGGGTACGTCTACCCGCACGATGTCCCCGGTGGCGTTGCCGCAGCGACCTACCTACCGGAGGAACTCGGCCACGCTCGCTACTACCTGCCCACTGAACACGGGGCCGAAGCCCGTTGGGCCGAGATCGACCGGTCGCTGCGTGCTCGACGCTCCGAGCATGGTGACCAGGAGGCCGAGACATAGGCTTGCCCCATGGGACGACTCGTATGGGTGGCCCTCGGTGCCGCCGGTGGCATCTGGGCGTATCGCAAGGGAAGCGGGCTGGTCGACCAGGCCCGTGAACAAGGCGTGGCGCTGACGGTGCAGCAGGTCGCACTGAACACCACACAAGCGGTGACCAACGTGTCGGCAGCAATCAGCGAACGGTCGGCTCGGCCGTCGGATGATGCGCAGGGCCGCACCTGATGGAATCCGCCGAGATTCGCACGCGTTTCCTGCAGTACTTCGCGGCGAACGGTCACGAGATCGTGCCGTCCGCCTCCTTGCTCCTCGATGATCCGACCCTGCTGTTCGTGAACGCCGGCATGGTCCCGTTCAAGCCGTACTTCCTCGGTGAGGCACCACCGCCATATCCCCGCGCCACCAGCGCCCAGAAGGTCGTGCGGACTTTGGATATCGACGAGGTGGGCAAGACCACGCGGCATGCGTCGTTCTTCCAAATGGCCGGTAACTTCTCCTTCGGCGACTACTTCAAGGACAAGGCGATCCCCTTCGCCTGGGACCTGTTGACCAAACCGATATCCGACGGCGGATACGGATTCGCCGAATCCCGACTGTGGGTCACCGTCTACCAAGACGACGACGAAGCCATCGACATCTGGCACAAGGATGTGGGTCTTCCCTTGGATCGCATCCAACGTCGGGGTCAATTGGATAACTACTGGTCGATGGGTGTGCCCGGTCCATGCGGCCCGTGCTCGGAGATCTACTTCGATCGCGGCCCCGAGTACGGCGTGGAAGGTGGCCCCATCGCCGATGAGAGCCGCTACCTCGAAGTGTGGAACCTGGTGTTCATGCAGTTCGAACGCGGTGCTGGTCCCGCTAAGGAGGGCTACCCGATCCTCGGTGAACTTCCCGCCAAGAACATCGACACCGGCATGGGACTCGAGCGGATGGCGGCCCTGCTGCAGGGCGTGGACAACATCTACGAGATCGACACCACCAAGACCATCTTGGACAGGGCCAGCGAATTGACCGGTGCGGTCTACGGCCGATCCAAGCGTGATGACGTCGCGCTGCGTGTGGTCGCCGACCATGCGCGCACCTGCACGTTCTTGATCGGCGACGGCGTCATCCCCGGCAACGAGAGCCGCGGTTACGTCCTGCGTCGACTCATGCGTCGCGTCATCTACAACATGCGGCTGCTCGGGGCAGGGGAGCCAACCATGGCCGAACTCGTCGATGCGACCGTGGCGGCGATGGCTCCGCAGTATCCGGAACTCAACGATGAAGCCGGGCGCATTCGCTCCATCGCGGTGTCGGAGGAAAGTGCGTTCCTTGCCACTTTGCGGGCAGGAACCACACTGTTCGACAACGCGGTCGTCGAGGCCCAGCAAGCTGGGACGAGTTTGTTGTCCGGCGAGCGGGCCTTCGCGCTCCACGACACCCATGGTTTTCCTATCGATCTCACCTTGGAGATGGCCACCGAGCAGGGTTTGGCCGTCGACGAGGAGGGTTTTCGGCGGTTGATGGCCGAGCAACGCGAGCGCGCGAAAGCCGATTCGCAATCCCGCAAGAGCGGATTCGCGGCTACGACCGCCTATCGCGAGATTTTGGAATCCGGCGGGACCACCACGTTCCGTGGCTACGAAGAGGTACTCACCGAGGCGACGGTGCTAGGCATCGTGGTCGACGGCGAGTCGGTGCCGATGGCAACGCTCGGGCAGCACGTCGAGGTGATCCTCGATCGCACCCCCTTCTACGCGGAGGCCGGTGGCCAACTCGGAGACCACGGCGTGCTGACCACGGCCGACGGCGCCCTCGTTGAGATCTACGACGTCCAGTCCCCGGTTCCCGGGCTGTTCGTCCACCGCGGGCAGGTCACCGACGGCGAACTCGTGCAAGGCAGCGCCGCCGTGGCACGGGTCGATACCGATCGGCGGAAGGCCATCTCACGGGCGCATACCGCCACGCACATGATCCACCGCGCCTTCCGTGAGCAACTCGGCGAGACGGCCACCCAGATGGGATCGGAGAACGCTCCCGGGCGTCTGCGCTTCGATTTCCCCAGCCCGGAGCCGGTCGCCGGCTCGGTGCTGCGCGATGTCGAGGCTCGGGTGAACGAGATCTTGATCGAGGACCTCGACGTCCACGCGCAGGTGATGACCCAAGAGCAGGCCCGCACGATGGGTGCGATGGCGCTGTTCGGTGAGAAGTACGGCGATGAAGTCCGCGTGGTTTCCGTCGGCGATTGGGCGCACGAGTTGTGCGGCGGCACCCACGCGCAGCGCTCGGGGCAACTCGGCGTGGTCTCCTTCTTGTCCGAAGGGTCCATCGGCGCAGGCATCAGGCGCGTGGAAGCCCTCGTCGGCGTCGATGCCTACCGCCACCTCGCCGGTGAGCACCTACTCGTCCAGCGGCTCTCGGAATTGGTGAAGGTTCCCAGCGATCAGGTCCTCGAGCGGGTCGAACGCACGATCGGGGCGTTGAAGGATGCCGAGCGCGAACTGCTGCGATTCAAGCAGGCCGACCTGCTCGCCGGCGTGGAGGACATGCTCGGATCCGGTCAGGAGGTCGGCGGCGTCCGGCTGTGGACTTTCCAGGCCCCCGACGGTCTCGGCGGCAAGGAACTGCGCGAGATCGCCATGCACGCGAAGGGTCGCGCGGGCAAGGATCAGCCCGCGGTCTACGTCGGCACCGCAACGAGCGACGATGCCGCCTCGGTCATCGTGGCCTGTACCCCGGCGGCGGTCGCTGGCGGTGTGCGGGCCAAGGACGTCATGGCCGTTGCCGGCGAGCGGCTCGGCAGCCGCGGTGGCGGCAAGGACGACATGGCTCAAGGCGGCGGCGGCGATCCCGCCGGTATCCAAGCGGCATTCGACGACGTCTACGCCTACCTGCGCGATCGGCAGTAACCGCTGGTGCGTTCCGGTCGCAGGTTGGCCTTCGACCCCGGTTCGGTGCGAATCGGGGTGTCGGTGAGCGACCCCGACGGATTGTTGGCCAGTGCTCGGGAGGCCATCGCCACCGACGACGACCACGCACTGAGATCCCTCATCGCCGAGGTGGAGCCGGTGGAAGTGATCGTGGGTCTGCCGATCGGCCTCGACGGTCGAGCAGGTAAGGCCGTGCAACACGCTCGAGCCTTCGCGCAGCGGCTGGCATCCCTGACAGATGTGCCCATCCGGATGGTCGATGAACGGCTATCGACCGTCCAAGCCCAGCGTGGCTTACACGATCGAGGCCACTCTGTGCGCCAGAGTCGTACCATGATCGACAGCGCGTCGGCCGCAGTGGTTTTGCAACACGCCCTCGATGCCGAGCGCGCAACGAGCCAACCGCCCGGTGAGGTGTTCGAGGCGACATGACGCACATGGACGAATTCTTCGACGACGAGGACTCACTACCGCCATCTCGCAACGCCTCCAGCCTCGCGCGTCGGATTACCGGCGTGGCCGTACTGCTCGCCGTAGTTGCCCTGGCCTGGGGCACCTGGTCGTTCTTGACCGGCGGCGGAGGTGATGCCCCGCAGACCGACTACGCCGGTGAAGGCGTAGGTGAAGTCCAGGTGCAAGTTGCCCGCGGAGACACCCTGACTGCGATCGGTCGAACGCTCGCCGATGCCGGTGTCGTCCGGACGGTCGACGCCTTCACCGACGCCGCTGCGTCCAACGAGTCGGCGGCGAGTATCGGACCTGGCACCTACACCCTGCGTTTGCAGATGAGCGGCGCCAACGCGGTCGAACTGATGCTGGACCCGACCTCGCGTGCGGACAGTCGGTTGGTGTTGCCCGAGGGGCTGCGCTTGACGCAGACCGTCGAGGCCGCTTCGCAGGCCTCGGGGTTGCCATTGAGTGAGTTCGAGCAGGTCATCGACAACCCCGGTGTCCTGGGCCTACCGTCCTGGGCTGAACAGCGCCCCGAGGGATTCATGTTCCCCGCCACCTACGACCTCGCCGGCGATGAAACCGCCGAGCAGATCCTCACCACGCTCGTCGAGCGCTTCGATGTAGCTGCCGATCAAACCGACCTAGTAGCGCGAGCCGAAGCCATCGACCGCACGCCCTACGAGGTGATGATCGTGGCTTCCCTCGTCCAAGCCGAGGTACTACCCGAGGACATGCGCAAGGCAGCGGCAGTGGTCTACAACCGACTGGACGAGGGCATGCCGCTGCAGTTCGACTCGACGGTGTCCTACGGGTTGGGTATCACCGAACTGCAACTCAGCGCGGAGCAATTGGAATCCGACACCCCCTTCAATACCTACGTAAACGAGGGCTTGCCGCCCACGCCGATCAACTCACCGGGCGAGGCTGCGATCGAGGCAGCATTGGATCCGGCGAAATCCAACTGGCTGTACTTCGTGACCGTCAATCCCGATACCCGCGAAACGAAATTCGCCCGCAACTACGACCGCTTCTTGAAGTTGAAGGACCAACTCCGGGAGTTCCTCGCGGAGAACGAGTGAGGCCGCGCGCCGCCGTACTGGGCTCGCCGATAGAGCACAGCCTGTCGCCCGCCTTGCATCGCGCGGCCTACGCCGTGCTCGGTTTGGACTGGGACTACCGGGCCATCGAATGCACCGCCGAGGACTTCCCCCACTTCTTCGCCGGGCTCGATGATCAGTGGAGAGGCCTGAGCTTGACGATGCCGCTCAAGGAAGTTGCAGTGGACGTCGTCGCTGAGGTTGGCGATGTTGCCCGGTTGCTGCACTCGGCGAACACGATCTACCGAACCTCGCCGAGCGAGCCATGGCAGGCAACCAACACCGACGTCTACGGCATGGAACAAGCGCTACGGGAATCCGGTGTGCACTCGGTTCGCACTTGCCACGTGCTGGGAGCCGGTGCGACCGCGCGCAGTGCGCTCGCTGCACTGGCTGGATTGCAAGCGCGCGAGGTGGTGATCCACGCCAGGCGACGCCAAGCGGGCGAGGAAGTCGCGGGACTGGCCATCGAGTTGGGGATGCGAGCCGATTACGCCGATCTCACGCCCGTCGACCTGTCGGCCGATCTGCTGGTCAGCACGCTGCCGGCCGATGCCGCTGCTCCATGGGCCGAAGTCGAGACCGAGATCGGGGGACCATCGACCATGGCGCTGCTCGATGCCAGCTACCACCCCTGGCCCACGCCGCTAGCCGCTGCGTGGGTGCGCCAGCGGCCGGATGCACCGGTGGCCAGCGGCAAGGACATGCTGCTGTGGCAGGCATTGGGCCAGGTTCGGCTGATGACCGGCATCGAAGACGACCTCGATGAGCGAGCCGTCATCCAGGCAATGCGCAACGCACTGGGGTAGTTGTCCACAGCCGGAATTCCCGGGCTTCCCGCGCGGGCCGTGGGCTGCATACCGTCGCTGCGTGGCGCTCGACGAACCGGGGATGATCGCGAGCCTTGCCCTATGGGCTTGGTTCGCCGGATGGGCCATCGCGCTGTCGATAGTGGACATCAAGGAACACCGGCTCCCGAACAAGATGGTGGCCGCCGCTCTCGCCGGCACGCTGTTGCTCGCCACCGTTGCAGCGGCAGCAAACGCTGACCCGTGGCTGCTCCTGCGCGCGGCCGCGGCCTCGGTGGTGGCGGTGCTGGCCTTTGCCATCGGCCATCTCATCGGCGGAATGGGGATGGGCGACGTCAAGTACGCGGCGGTGACCGGACTGGCCCTGGGCACCCTCGGTTGGAGCGCTGTGTGGTGGGGGCACCTGCTCGGGTTCGTCCTCGCCGGAAGCGTCGTCGTCGTCGGCTTGCTGACCGGCAGGATGCACCGTCGCAGCGCTGTGCCGTTCGGGCCGTTCATGGCCCTTGGCGCGATCCTGATCGCAGCGCCATCGCTTGTGTCGACACTGCAAACACTGCCGGTCTAGCCCATCGCACCGGGCTGGGCGTGGCCTCTTTCGCTGGCACTGGGATGATCTGATCATGGTGCGTTGGTTGACAGCCGGGGAATCACACGGGCAAGCCCTATCGGCGATCATCGAGGGGATACCGGCTCATGTGCAGGTCTCCACCTCGGACATCGCCGACGACCTCGCGCGGCGACGCCTCGGGGTAGGGCGCGGTGCGCGCATGAAGTTCGAGGCCGATGCGGTGCGACTCCTCGGGGGTGTGCGCCACGGCTGCACCCTCGGCGGGCCGATCGCCATCGAAGTGGCCAACTCCGAGTGGCCCAAATGGGACAAGGTCATGTCCGCCGATCCGGTACCGGCGGAAGAGATCGACAACCTCGCCCGCAATGCACCGCTGACCCGACCCCGGCCCGGGCATGCGGACCTCGTCGGTATGCAAAAGTACGGCTTCGACGACGCCCGCCCGATCCTGGAGAGGGCGAGTGCGCGCGAAACGGCCGCGCGGGTGGCCCTAGGAGCCGTTGCTCGGGCGTTCTTGGCCCAGGCGGCGGATGTGCGGGTGCTCTCGCATGTCGTGCGTATCGGAACCGTGGAGAGTCCTGCGGCCTCGGTGCCCGGACGCGATGACCGAGAACAGGTCGACGCCTCCCCGGTCCGCTGCCTAGACGAGCAAGCTTCGGCTGCCATGGAGGAGGAGATCACCGCGGCGCACAAGGACGGCGACACCCTCGGCGGTGTCGTGGAGGTCGTGGTGCACGGGTTGCCGCCCGGTTTGGGTTCGCATGTGCACTGGGATCGACGCATCGACGGTCGGTTGGCCGCCGCATTGATGGGAATCCAGGCGATCAAGGGCGTCGAAGTGGGCGATGGCTTCGACCTTGCCGCGGCGCGCGGGTCCAATGCGCAAGACGAGATCGTCAGCGAAGACGGGCAGTTGACCCGCACGTCCGGACGCTCGGGCGGCACTGAAGGCGGTATGACCACCGGGGAGGTCCTTCGGGTTCGTGCCGCCATGAAGCCCATCTCGACCATCCCGCGCGCCTTGTCGACGGTGGACGTCTCCACCGGCGACGCCGCGCAGGCGATCAACCAGCGTTCGGATGTGTGCGCTGTGCCGGCAGCTGGTGTCGTGGCCGAAGCGATGGTGTTGCTCACGCTCGCCGATGCCTTCACCGAGAAGTTCGGTTCCGATTCGCTTGCGGAGATCCGTCGCAATATCGCCGGTTACCTCGACACGATGGCCTTTCGCTGATGGCGCCGGTGGCAGTCATCGTCGGCGCCCCCGGCGCCGGGAAGTCCTCGGTCGGCAAACGCGTCGCCCAGCAACTACGAGTTCCCTTCGCCGACAGCGACACCCTCGTGGAGAAGCGAGCGGGAAAGGCCGTCGCCGATGTTTTCGTCTCCGACGGGGAGGACACTTTCCGTGCGATGGAGTACGAGGAGATCCAGTCCGCGCTCGAGAACTTCCCGGGGGTGTTGTCCCTCGGCGGGGGAGCGATCCTCGATGACCGGACCCGGCGGGCCTTGCACGACCAGCGTGTCGTTTGGTTGCAGGTGGATCTCGCGAGCGCCACAGGGCGCGTTGGAATGAACTCCGCTCGACCGCTGCTGCTCGGCAACGTGCGCGGCACCATGATCACCATGCTCGAGGAGCGCACTCCGCTGTACGACGAGATCGCTGACTATCGGATCGAGACCAGCGGTCGGGCTTTGAAGGACGTCGTCGAGGAAACCGTGGCTGCGGTGAAGGATGGCGATGACTGACGTAGACGTTGCCCAGTCCAACACCCCGATAGTCATCGAAGTCGCGGCCGAACACACCTACGACGTCATCATCGGGCGAGGGCTCCTGGGCGAATTGCCCCGGTATCTTGCGGGAGCGGCGAAAGTCGCCATCGTCCACACCGCAACGCTCGGCGCTTCGGCCGAAGCGATCCGCGACGATCTGGAATCGCAGGGATTCGAGCCCGTACTTATCGAGATCCCCATCGGCGAGGAGGCCAAGAGTGTCGAGGTCGTCGCATTCGTGTGGGAAGCGCTCGGCACGAGTGGATTCACCCGCTCCGATGCGATCGTGGGTCTTGGTGGCGGGGCTACCACTGACCTCGCCGGATTC
>CAZJYN010000013.1:22777-34145 GCA_964550285.1 uncultured Rubrivirga sp. | reverse complement strand
CCGTACTGCTCGTTCTTCACGTGCAGGCCGAACATCTCCGGCTGAATGATCTGCCCGCGCACGCTGTCGAAGTTGACCAGGCTGTTGTACTTCCTCGCTTCAGCCGGTCCAGCCAGCGAGAGTGATAGGCCAGCCACCAAAGCAAGGGTGAGGAGGGCTACGAAAGATCTGTATACATGGGGAAGTGTCAATCGCATGCAGTCATATTGCCATGACCGGTCGGCATACGGTCAAGACGGTCACATCATCACGCTGCCATGTCGTCGACCGCGCCCGGATTCCGGCGAGCACCCTGGCAAGCACCTCGTCGGCGTCCTGCCGGACGGGCGCATCCAGGCTGCGGATGATGCGCGAGATGTCGTCCGGCTCGAGGTCCGTGCCGTCGGCCCCGTGGCCTTCGATGAGTCCGTCGGTGAAGGCCAGGAGGCAATCCCCACGTCCAAGCGGCACGGTCTCCTGGCGCCAAGAACCGCCCAGGCTCGACAGCAACGGCCCGGTGCCCTCGCACAGCACCGTCTCCTTATCCGCCGTGACGAGCACCGCTGGTTGATGGCCGGCATTGGTGAAGGTCATCGCTTCAGCGTCGGCATCGATGATCGCGATGAACGCGGTGACGAAATTTTCGTCATCACGACAGGACACGGCAGCGAGATCCGCCGCTGCGGCGGGATCCAGACCGGTGGTGAGTGCCCCGCGCAGCAAGTCCTTCACGCGCAACGCAGTGATGATGGCAGCGGTCCCGTGGCCGGATGTATCGGCGACTACTACAGCCAATCGGTTCCGATCGATCGCGATGGCATCCCACCAATCACCAGCCAGCACACCCTCCGCCGAGGAACTGGTCCCCGCGATTTGGATACCAGCAACGTTCGCAGGGGATCGTCGATCGAAAGCCGAACGCATCTGCGCCACGAGCGGTGCATCCTGGGCTAGGCCGGTGCGGGCAGCGCGCGCTTCGTCGATCTCGGCAACCAAGGATCTGCGCAGCGACTCCGCGTCCTTGGCAACAGCGATCAAGTCGGGCGGCCCGGTGCCCCCGATCGGATGGGTATGGGTGTCGGTCGTGGCTTTGGCCAAGTCCCGACGAATCGACCGTAGGGGGAACAGCACCCAGGAGTTCAACGCTACGAACGAGGCACCCACGATCGCCAGCATCGCCAGCGCCATGAACAACAGCCACCACCCGAGCTGGCGCGCGAAAGAATCGACTCGGTCTCGAGCGGTATCTCGTTGCACTTCGATGCTGTCCCGGAAGTCGGTCGTCGCGGCGATCATTGCGTCGTAGGAGTCCCACGCCTGCGGTCGATTCGTGGCGCGGGCTGCACCGGATTCATCACCTTGTTCCATGAGTTCCAAGGTGGGCGCAGCGTCCTCGTTCAACCAGACTTGCTGCGCGGCCCGTACTCCGGCGAGTTGTCCGACCAAGGCTGCGTCGTCGTCGAGGGTGACCTCCAGAAGCCGGATCAGGGCGTCGGCATTCTCGATCGAATCCTGGTGCGCGCGTCGGGCTCGGTTCCGATCGGTCAAGACGTAATCGCTGAGATCACCGGATGCCGATGCCTGGGCCAACAGCAAGTTGTCCGCCAACTCGGCGGCGGGGGTCAATCTTTCCTGCAAGCGGACCGCGCCGTTGTAGGTAAAGAGGTACTGCAACCCGACGATCATGCCGATGAGGGAGAGCGAGCCTGTGATCGCAACGAACCCAATGAACAAGCGCCGACGAAGGGGCTGGTCGCGCAGCTTCGTCCGCAGGTCCATGAGGGCAGGTTGCCAGGTTCGAGCCGCGGCGAGCCGCAATTACCGAGGTTCCCTACCCTGGGGCGTGTGAGTTCACCCCGACTGCGTCCGGAGATCGAGTCCCTTCCGGCATATAAGGCCGGCCAGGCCCCACTTGAGCGGACCGACATCGCCACGTACAAGATCTCCAGCAACGAGACACCGTTCGAGCCGCCGGGACGGGTGCGCGAAGCCATCGAGGCGGCCGCGCGTGAAGTGCACCGCTACCCGGATCCGTTCAGTCGGCGGTTAGTGCAGGCACTCGCACAGCGCTTCGAGGTATCGCCCGATCAAATCGCCCTGGGAACCGGGAGCGTCGCGGTGGTAGGCCAGTTACTACTTGCGGCCGCCGGACCGGGGGACAGCGTTGTCTATCCCTGGCGAAGCTTCGAGGCCTACCCGATCTGGGTGCAGATGACCGGCGCGCGCAGCGTTCAAGTCCCACTCCTCGACGACGAACGTCACGATCTAGCGGCGATGGCCGAAGCCATCGATGAGACCACCCGCGTGGTGTTCGTGTGCAATCCGAACAACCCCACCGGGGAGGCGGTGCGCGAGAGCGAATTACGTGACTTCCTAGATCGAGTTCCCTCCGATGTGATCGTGGTACTCGACGAGGCGTACCGGGAATTCATCGTCGATCCTGAGGTTCCCGACGGCTTGGAAATGGCCCGTGGGCGGGAGAACGTCGTCGTCATCCGTACTTTCTCGAAGGCCTACGGACTCGCGGGCCTGCGGGTCGGTTTCGCGATCGCGTCCCCGCGGATAGCCGAAGCGATTCGTAAGACCGCGCTCCCGTTCGGGGTATCGAGCATCGCCGAGGAAGCTGCGCTAGCCGCTTTGGAGAGCGAGCCGGAACTGCTCGAGCGGGTGCAGCAGCTGTCCGAGGAACGCGATCGGGTCTGGCAATCCCTCGCAGAGCAAGGCTGGATGATCCACCCGAGCCACGCGAACTTCATCTGGCTGCGACTCGGCGATCGAGCAGAGCAGTTCGCTGCGGCCTGCGAGGCGGCCGGCATCACAATCCGCCCCTTTCCCGGCGAGGGCGTTCGGATCAGCATCGCAGAGAGCGAAGCCAACGACCGGGTGATCGCGGTGGCGCAGGCCTTCCGGCAGGAGTTCGCCTCGTAAACGGTTCACCCGCGTTGCGCGCGTTTTTCGGGACCAAAGTCCCGGTTAATTCCGACCCTTGTCGGGTGTGAGCACCATGTCTTGAGCGGAGACTTTGGCTGCAGACCTGAACGAGGAGCAGACCATGGGCAGCGCGCTAGACCTTTCCCGCTGGCAATTCGGCATCACGACGATCTACCACTTCCTGTTCGTGCCACTGACCCTTGGCACCGTGTGGTTCGTCGCCATGTTCCAAACGATGTGGCACTTCACCGGCAAGGAGATCTACCTCAAGCTCACCAAGTTCTTCGGAAAACTGTTCCTCATCAACTTCGCCATGGGCGTGGTGACCGGCATCGTCCAGGAGTTCCAATTCGGCATGAACTGGTCGGAGTACTCGCGTTTCGTGGGCGATGTATTCGGTGCTCCGCTCGCCATGGAAGGTCTGCTCGCGTTCTTCCTGGAGTCGACATTCCTCGGACTGTGGATCTTCGGGTGGGATCGCCTACCCAAGAAGCTGCACCTGGCCACGATCTGGGCCGCGGCAGTCGGCACCATGCTCTCGGCGTACTTCATCCTGGCCGCCAACGCATGGATGCAGCATCCGGTTGGCTACGAGATCGATCCGGCGACTGGTCGTGCGGTGCTCAACGACATCGGCGCGGTGCTGTTCCAGAACACCGCCGTGATGGCGTTCTTGCACACCATGACGGCTTCGTTCATGGTCTCCGGTGCCGCAGTGGCCGCCGTAGGTGCCTGGTTCCTGACCAAGAACCGTCAAGTGGACGTATTCCGTCCGGCCATGAAGGCCGGTGCTGTCGTGACGCTCATCGCTGCGGTGGGTGTCTCGATCACCGGGGACCTTTTCTCCAAGATCATGGTCGAGCAACAGCCGATGAAGATGGCGGCTGCTGAAGCCCTCTACGAGACCCAAGAGGACGCCCCCTTCTCGGTGTTGACGATCGGGGATGTCACCGGCGACACCGCTACACCGGTCATCGAGATTCCCGGTCTGCTGTCGTGGCTGTCCACTGGCGACATGAACGCGACGGTCGAAGGGATCAATAACCTGCAGGCCGCCTACGAGGCCCAGTACGGCCCGGGCGACTACGTGCCCTACGTGCCCGTCACCTACTGGAGCTTCCGGCTGATGATCGGTGTGGGCATGCTTGCTGCCGCGTGGGCGCTGTGGGCGCTGTGGCGCTACCGCCGCGGTCGAAACCCGCAAGGAACCGGGCCGGTCAATAAGGCCTTCACGGTCGCGACGCCGTTCATCGTTCTCGCACCGTTGGCAGCGTCTACTTTCGGCTGGATCTTCACCGAGATGGGTCGACAACCATGGGTGGTGTTCGGTGAGCAGCTCACCGCCGATGCTGTTTCGCCGTTGCTCACCACGACGGAAGTGTGGATATCGCTTATCGGCTTCACGCTCGTCTACGCGATCCTCGCTGTTATCGAAGTCGCACTGCTGCTGAAGTACATCAAGCAGGGGGCACCCGAGCAGGTGGTCGCCGATCCCTACGAGGAAGCGGCGAAGCAAGCAGACGAAGACAAGCAGCTGTACTTCGCTTACTGATCAGGAACGACGAAAAGGGCTAGGGAGAAATCATGGATCTGGTAACCATCTGGTTCATCCTGATTGCGGTGCTGTGGATCGGGTACTTCGTGCTCGACGGTTTCGACCTCGGAGTCGGAGTGCTGATGCCGTTCATCGGCAAGGACGACCTTCGTCGCCGAGTCATGGTGAACACCATCGGACCGGTCTGGGACGGCAACGAGGTGTGGCTGCTCGTCGCCGGCGGTGCAACCTTCGCGGCTTTCCCGCTTTGGTACGCCACGATGTTCAGCGGCTTCTACCTTGCCCTGTTCGTGCTCCTGATCGCATTGATCATCCGAGGGGTGGCGTTCGAATACCGCGGGAAGCGGGACTCGCAAGCATGGCGCGACCGTTGGGACAAGGCGATCTTCGTCGGTTCGGCGGTCCCGGCACTGCTCTTCGGCGTGGCCTTCGGCAACGTGGTGGGTGGATCGCCCATTGCCCCGCTCGAGGGAACCACCGCAGACAACGCCAGCAACCTGAACTATGTCGGCAACTTCTTCGATCTGCTCAATCCGTACGCGCTGCTCATGGGCGTGATGACACTGACGATCTTCACGACCCACGGAGCGATCTTCTTGATGCTGAAGACCCGCGGTGAGGTGCGAGCCGCAGCGCGGAGCGCAGCCCTGCGAGTCGGTGTCGTCGCTGCGGTGGCAGCGGTGGCCACCTTGCTGTGGACCCAAGCGTTCTCCGAGCGGGTGTCGATCACCTTGCCGATGGCCCTCGTGGCCGCGGTGCTGTGGCTCGGGGCGCTGTGGATGGTGCTCAAAGGCCGGGACGGTTGGGCCTTCTCACTCAGTGCCGGAACGATCCTGGTAGCGGTGGCTTCATTGTTCGTAGGGCTGTTCCCGAACGTCATGCTCAGCTCGATCGACCCGGCCTTCAACCTCACGGTCACCAATGCGTCGAGCCAGGAGTACACCCTGACGATCATGACCTGGGTCGCAGTGATCATGACCCCGATCGTGCTCGCCTACCAGGGTTGGACCTACTGGGTCTTCCGCAAGCGCATCAGCACCAGCATGATCCCGCCCCAACCGTCGGCGGGTCGCGCCGACGACCGCTTCGCCACTACGAAATAGTCCAGGCGTGCGGCCTGTCGATCCGCGGTTACTGAGGTACGCCCGAAGCACTCGGGGTTTCCTGATAGTCGCCGTAGTCATCGGCGTCATCACAGCCGGGTTAGTGATCTGGCAAGCCCGGCTGCTGTCCGGGGTGATCGTCGATGTCACGAGCAAGGGAGCAACCTGGGCGAACGTCTCCGGTGCCGTTGGAATCCTGTTGGGAATATTCGTACTCCGCGGCCTGTTGGCCTGGTCCGCCGAGGCCGCCGCGGTGCGTTCATCGGCGCGGGCTAAGCGCGAACTTCGGGAAGCGGCGTTGGATCACGCCCTCGCTCTCGGCCCGCAGGGACCAGCAGGACGCGATCCTGCAGACCTCAGTGCGCTCGTGACCCGCGGCGTCGATGCCCTGGACTCCTACTTCGCTCGATACCTGCCCCAGCTGGTGCTCGCGGTGATAATTCCGATAGCGGTATTGGCAACGGTCCTCGGCCAAGATCTGCTCTCCGCGTTCATCATCGCTGTCACCCTTCCGCTGATCCCGATCTTCATGATCCTGATCGGTCTGTATACGAAGCGACGCGTCGATCGGCAGTGGCGCACGCTGTCCTTGTTGTCCGGTCACTTCCTGGACTTGGTCTCCGGTCTGCCGACCTTGAAGATCTTCGGTCGGGCGAAGACCCAAGCCGAGGCGATCGACGCGATCGGAGACCGTTACCGCAGCACCACCATGTCCGTGCTGAAGATCACCTTCTTGTCGTCCCTCGCGCTGGAACTACTGGCATCGCTATCCGTCGCGCTCGTGGCCGTATCGGTTGGCTTGCGGCTCGCGGAGGATCAGATCGTCTACTCGGTCGCCTTGTTCATCCTGGTGCTCGCCCCGGAGGCCTACCTACCGCTTCGGCTCGTGGGTCAGCACTTCCACGCAGCGGCCGAAGGGCTCGGTGCCGCAGACCGGATGTTGACGATCATCGAAACGCCGCTACCGGTCGCCGGTGGCACGCGCTCGTTACCGCAGGCAGCACCGATCACGGTGGGAGGCGTCGTCGTCCGCTATCCCGACCGTCCCGAGAGCGGATCGGCGCCAGTGACCTTCACCGCACGCCCGGGAACCGTCACGGCGCTGGTCGGACCCTCAGGCGGTGGGAAGTCGTCGTTGTTATCCGCGCTGCTGGGTTACCTCGCACCGAGTGAGGGACGCGTGAGCGTCGGTGACATCGACCTTGCCGAACTCGATCTCGATCAGTGGCGAAACAGCATCGGATGGCTGCCCCAGCACCCACCGATCGTCGATGCGCACCTCGATCCCGAGCCCACCATCTATGCGTGCGTGGATGTCGGACGCGGACTCGCTGAAGACGATGTGCGCACTGCGCTCACCGCAGTGGGGTTGCTCGAGGAAGGCGCGGCATTGGAACGCCGCTTGGCGGCAGACGGTTCCGGTCTGTCGATCGGTCAGCGGCAGCGGCTTGCCTTGGCCCGCGCGATCGCAGGGCGTCCGCAGGTCCTGCTGCTCGACGAACCGACGGCTTCCTTGGATGGCGATAGCGAAGTTCGGGTTATCGAAGCGGTGCAGGCCGCGGCGCGTCGTGGAGCAACCGTGATCGTGGTGGCGCACCGCCCGGCCCTCGTAGACGTCAGCGATCAGGTGGTGCTCGTTGCTCCCGCTGCATCGTCAGCTGCGCTAACCCAGCCAGCAGCAGTGGTCTCGCTTCCCGGACAGCGGGGGTGGTGAACGTGTCCGAAACGACGACCACGCACTCCGCTTCGGCCATGCGGGCGCTATGGAACGACGTGTCCAGCGAGCGACGCGAGATCTACTTGGCCGCCTTCCTCGGGTTCCTCGCCTCCGCTAGTGCCGTCGCGCTGCTGGGCACCAGTGGATGGCTCATCGCCCGCGCAGCCGAGATGCCACCTGTTCTCACGCTCACCGTTGCAGCGGTCATGGTTCGTACCTTCGCGCTCGGCCGTGGACTGATGCGCTACCTGGAGCGACTCGTCGGGCACGATGCCGCTTTCCGCGGGCTGACCACCTTGCGGGTGCGCGTCTACCGTTCGTTGGAGTCGATCACTCCCCTCGGACTTTCCCGATTCACCCGCGGTGATCTGCTAGCCCGGCTCGGTGCGGATGTCGACACGGCACTCGATCTCCCGCTTCGCGTCGTTCTCCCATGGGTGCAAGCCGGGATCGTCGCCTTGGCCACGTCGGCTTTCGTCGTCTGGCTATTGCCGCAAGCGGGAATCGCATTGGCGATCCTGGCCGGTGCGGCTGTGTTGGTCTGGCCGTGGATCGTCGGGCGGATCGTGCGCCGTGCCGAGGGGACGATCGCGCCGGCACGCGGCGCGCTTATCGAATCGGTCATCGCGATCGTCGATGCGGCAGCAGTACTGACCGCTTACGGCGCGAGGCGACCGGCAACTCGAGCCCTCGCCGTGCGCGATGCGCAATTGACTCGCGCGGAGACGAGGGAAGCCGGTGCACTCGGGGTGGGCGCAGCGGTCGGCATGATCCTGCAGGGCCTGGCCGTAACCGGCGTGATCGCCGTGACCGTCCCCAGGGTTGCGGCCGGGGAGATCGCCCCCGTGTGGCTGGCAGTGATCGCCCTGCTGCCGTTGGCGCTATTCGACGTATTGACCACAGTGCCGACCGCAGCCATCGCGCGCGAGCGGGTTCGAGGTTCGGCGATCCGGCTGGAGTCCATCGCCCAGGCTGCCGCACCGGTGGAGGAACTCCTGGACGATTCACCAGTCGCGATGTTCGACTCCTTGCACCTACGGGGCGTGAGCGCGCGATGGCCGGGAGCTGTGGAGCCGGCATTGAAGGACATCGATCTCGAGCTAGGGCCCGGTCAGCGCATCTTGATCATGGGCCCGAGCGGCTCGGGAAAGTCCACGCTGGCTGCGGTCATCATGGGTTTCCTTCCCTACCAGGGCAGGGTGCTGCTGAACGGCCGTGAGGTTTCCACCATCGGTTCCGACTGCGTTGCCCGAACGATCGGCCTGCTCTCCCAGCATGCGCACGTGTTCGATACCTCGGTGGAGGAGAACGTCCGATTGGGTCGGGTTGATGCGTCCATCGAAGAGATCTGGTCGGTGCTGGAGCGCGCGCAGTTGGCCGACTGGGTGCGCTCTCTGCCGGAAGGCATCGAGTCGCGGGTCGGTGCCTTTGGTGCGCGGATGTCCGGAGGTGAGCGGCAGCGGTTGGCGGTTGCTCGGCTGTTGCTGGCACAGCGATCGGTGTTGGTGCTGGACGAACCCACCGAACATCTCGACCGGGAGACTTCATTGGATATCGAGCAGACCATCGCGCGGGAGACGCACGGGGCGGCCGCTGTGATCATTTCCCACCAGGTCGTCGACGGGATGGATCGGATCATCGAGATGCACGGGGGACGGATAGTCGCCGAGGGCAGCCACGATGAGTTGATGGCCCTCGATGGCTGGTACGCCCAGCAGGTGCGGCGCCAGCGCGAAGGACAGCGGATGCTCGATGTGATGGAACAGTTGCCGGTGGGTGTAGCCGTAGCCCGCTAGCGGGGGCATGATGGAACCGTGCGCGAGGACATCGATCGTGGTCTGTTCTCCGCCGTCGTCGCTGTCGCCGCGGGACTGGAACTCCCGGCAACGTTGCGCAGGATCGTTCAGGCCGCTACGGATCTGGTCGATGCGCAGTACGGAGCGCTCGGCGTACTCGACGACGACGGCAACCTGGCTGATTTCATCCACGTCGGCATTAGCCCCGTGGCAGCCGAGGAGATCGGGGAACTGCCCGAAGGTCGCGGCATCCTGGGTCTACTGACCGAACATCCCGTGCCGATCCGGCTGGATCGAATCACCGATCACCCCAAGACCGTCGGTTTCCCAGCGCACCATCCGCCGATGTCGACCTTTCTCGGCGTTCCGGTGCGGGTGCGCGGTGAAGTCTTCGGAAACCTCTACCTCACCGAGAAGCGAGGTGGAAAGTCCTTCACGACCGAAGACGAGCGGACGGTCATGGCACTTGCCGCGGCTGCGGCGGTGGCCATCGAGAACGCACGCTTGTTCGAGAAGACGCGTCGGCGCGAGGCGTGGCAAAGGGCGTTGACGGAGATCGCGACCGCTGTCCTGGACGGCAGCGATCCGGATGAGGCGTTGACGATGGTTGCGCAGAAGGCGCGGTCACTGATGGCAGCGGATATCTCCGCCATCGCCCTGCCGTCGGGTGAGGAGTTGTCGATCGAGATCGTCGACGGCCCCGCTGGACTGATCGGAGTAGCCGTGCCGCCGGACTCCATCACCTATCGGGCCTTCAACGAAGGTGTCGCTCAGTCCTCGGAGCAGTGCACGATCGGTGAGCTGGATCTCGTCGGTTCGGCTATCGCGGTGCCGTTGCGCACGGGTGATCGCATCCTCGGGGTGCTCACCACCATCCGTCTCGTCGAGACGCCTATCGATATGCACACCGCGCATGCGCGCGAACTCCTCGAACTAGCCGAGCCCTTCGCCTCGCAGGCGGCCGTGACCCTCGTCCTTGCCGAAGCCCAGCGTGGTCAGCAGCGGTTGGCGGTCTATCAAGATCGCGATCGAATCGCGCGTGATCTACACGATTTGGTGATCCAGCGGTTGTTCGCGACGGGTATGTCCTTGCAGGGCGCGAGTCGCCTGCCGGAAGTTCCCGATGCGGCGGTGGAGCGGATCACGCGTGCTGTCGATGAACTCGACGAGACCATCAAGGAAATCCGGCAAACGATCTTCGCGTTGCACGAACCAGTCGAGGGTCCGAACTCCACGTTGCGTGGGCGCATCATGCGCGAGACTGCTCAGTCGGCGTCGTCGTTGGGTTTCGAACCAGCGGTGCGTTTCGTCGGTCCAGTGGACACCGCGGTCTCGGACAACATCAGCGAGCAGTTGCTTGCCGCGCTACGCGAGGTCCTGACGAACGCGGCGAAGCATGCGGAAGCCTCGTCGGTCGATGTCGTGGTGTCCATCGATGGATCGGATGTCGTCTTGACGGCTACCGACGACGGCATCGGCCTGCCCGACAGGGGAACCTTGCGTCGCTCTGGAATGGCCAACATCGCCGCGCGTGCTCAAGAGTTGGGCGGAGAATGTGTTGCCGAGCGGTTGTCCGCCGCCGGGGGAACACGCGTGATGTGGCGTGCGCCGGTCGGCTAGGAGTCCTTCTGCGTTTCCATCCGCGCAACGAAGGCTGCGGCTTGGGTGCGGCGTTCCATGCCGAGCTTGGCGAGCAGGCTCGAGACGTAGTTCTTGACCGTCTTCTCAGCTAGATGCAGCTCCTCGCCGATCTGCCGATTGGTGAGGCCATCGCCGATCAACACCAAGATCTTGCGCTCTTGGTCGGACAGGGCGGCGAGTCGCTCGTCCTCCTCGTTTCCGCGACGCAAACGTTCGAGCACCTTCTGGGTGAGGGAAGGATCGAGCAGGCTCCGGCCTGCAGCCACCTGACGGATGGCATCGATCAGGTCGTTACCGCGGATTTCCTTCAGGACGTAGCCGCTGGCGCCGGCCATGATGGCGTCGAAGAGGGCTTCGTCGTCGGAGAAGGAGGTGAGCATCAGACACTGGACGTCCGGAAGTTCGGAGCGGATGTCCCGGCACACCTCCACTCCGCTGCCATCGGGCAGGCGGACGTCGAGCACAGCGACATCCGGTCGGGTAGCCGGGATCCGCGACTTAGCTTCGGCGACGGAACTCGCCTCACCGACCACCTCGATGTCGGACTCGACGCTGAGCAGGTCGGCTAGACCGCGTCGGACTAGTTCGTGATCGTCTAGCAAGAACACCCGGATCTGCTCCACCCCCGCAGTATGCCGAAAGGGCA
>CAZJYN010000013.1:0-22677 GCA_964550285.1 uncultured Rubrivirga sp. | reverse complement strand
CAACGCCGAAAGGGCACTCCCGCAACGCCGAAAGGGCACTCCAATCGTTAAGGGGTGACCGCCATCCCGGCTATCAATGAGTCGGCCAATTCCACATCCCCAGCAACAACGACGGACTCCGCGACCTCGGGACCTACGGAGCGGCCTGCAGTTAGGAGCACGAAGGTGAGCCACGGCAGTGTCACGGTCACGTCGGCTTCGAGAGTGCTCTCGATGAAGTCAGCCTTGCCATCCTCATTGACACCGACCCAGATGTCGCCCGTCTGACCTGGCCCGATGATCGCCACGTGTAGGACGGAGCCGATGGGTGCACCGACGGTCTTTGCCCATACCTTCGGCAGACCTGCGGTCAGATACCGCATGGCATCGACGGAGCCCGGTCCATCGAGATTGCCGATGTTGCCTGTCGATACGCGCACGTCCTGTTCATGCACCCAGATGTCGAATGTGCGCATGCTGAGGACTCGAGGAATCGGAGTATTGCCCCTCAACCACGGAATCGATGCATCCGGGCCCAAGGCCTGGAGACGGGTGAGAGCCCGTGAGTGGGTGAGGGATAGCTCTTCGAGCAGTTCGTCCTTGCTACGACCTCGCCGGTAGTCGACCCCGACTTCCATCCCGCGCGCGAAGTCGGATGCAACATGCGGCAACTGGGACCAATCCGGATCGTGCTCGGGCCGGGGGTCGGTTGCGAGCATCGCCTCAAGGTCGATGGTGTGAGCGACGAGATCGGCAACAGACCAGCCGGGACAAACCGTGGGCACCGACCAATCTGTCGTCGACGCAACGAGCAAGCGGAAATTTTCCAGTGCACGGGTCCAGGTTTCCGGCTGTTTTGCTGGGCTGTCGCTGGGCACTGAGTCAGGTTAGGGCGAACGTGGAATCCACGTGGTGATTCGGCGCTCTTGCCCGTTCGAGGGTTGGAGACTGCCCTTTCGACGGTTGAAAAGTGCCCTTTCGGCGTGCGGAGAGTGCCCTTTCGACGGTTGAAAAGTGCCCGTTCGCCGGGGAGTGGTGGGGGGTGGTGGGGGAGTAGCGTGGAGGCATGACGGGCCAGGACACGCCGGACACGCCGGACACGCCGGACACGCTGGACACGCTGGACACGCCGGGCGTTCGTGTTGCCTTGGTGCAGGCTGACTGCAGTTCAGGCGAAGGATTCGACCAGCGCATCGATCGCGTGCTCGCTGAGACCGACCGGGCCATCGAGGACGCAGACCTCGCGATACTCCCCGAGTTGTGGAGCACGGCCGCCTTCGATCTGGACTCCGCCCGGAAGCACGCCCAGCCCTTCGATTGCCCGCTGGTCTCCCGGATGGCCGAGATCGCTCGCAAGCACTCGACCTGGCTGCATGGCGGTTCGTTCGCCGAGGTGACCGAGGACGGACGCCATTTCAATACCAGCGTGCTGTTCGCACCGGATGGATCAGTGGCTGCTAGGTACCGCAAGATCCATGTCTTCGGTTACGGCGGAGAGGCCGAGTTGATGTCAGCCGGAGATGACCTAGTGGTTGTCCAGACACCACTGGGTATGACGGGCCTTGCCACGTGTTACGACACCCGCTTCCCCGAGCAGTTCCGCGCACTCACCGACAAGGGCGCCACCGCCTTCTTGATCACCTCGGGATGGCCGACCAAGCGGATAGAAGCCTGGGATGTTCTCGTGCAGGCCCGCGCGATCGAGGACCAAGCCTGGGTGGTGGCGTGCAATCAGGTGGGAATGCAAAAAGGCCTGCAACTCGGTGGGCATAGCGCGGTGATCGACCCGATTGGGAACGTAGTTGCACGTGCCGGTAGCGAGGAGACGACGTTGCACGCCACGCTAGAGCCGGACGCAGTGGGCGAATGGCGCGCTGAGTTCCCGGCGTTAAAAGACGTGGTTCCGCTCTAGTCGACTCGGATCACGATCACCGGATCCTTCTTCGGATCCAGCCACTGCATGATCTCGCGCATCTGCTTCTTCTTCACGGCAATGCAGCCCGCGGTCTTGTTCCCGTTATCCACGTGCAAGAAGATCCCGCCACCACGACTGGTGTTCGGTGGCTCGTCGGATCGGCGAACTCCCTTGGCGCCGGTGCGGATCGGCCCTTCGGGCAAGTTGTAGTCCAGCACTGCTACGTAGTCGTACTGGTAGCCCATATCCCACAGGTGCTCGACGTATCCGCCGTAGGACTTCCATGACCGATCGACGGTTTGGAACACGTTGTAGGTGCTGGGCACCCGCGGGTTGTACGGCCAAGCGTCGTTGCGATCGACCTTCGTGTAATCCAGCTTGGTTCCCGGATTCGCCTTGCGACCGAAGCCACTGAGGATCTCGTACACGCCGGTGGGTGTGGTGCCGGTTCCCTGCCTGCGCTTGTCTCCGCGGACGAGGCCCCCGTACCCCAACTGCGTACGCATCTCCGGCTGGGCCACGCGCCAGTTACCGCCGCGCTTTTCGTAGGTGGCCAGGGTGCCTTCGGTGGACCGCCACTTCGGTGCGGTCACCACGATCACCTGCCGGGCATCCCCTACACGATCCTTCGGTACCGGCAACGCATCGGCGGATGCGGTGCCTCCAGGAAGGAGAGCAAGAGCGAAGGCAGCGGCCAGGCTCGCAACCGCGATGCGGGGGAAGGTCATCCCGCCAGGGTAGCTACTGGACGAGCGGTTGCCCTCCGGACGTCCAGCCGTTCGTGCCACTTTCGAGCTCGTAGATGCCGTTGATGCCAGCGCTGGCCATTCCGTCGACTGCCGGCTGCGAGCGGTTGCCGCTTCGGCAGTACACGGCGTAGGTGCCGTTTGGGTCGAGTTCGGACACACGATCCATGAAGTCCGGCAGCTCGACAGGAATGTTCACAGCTCCGTTGATATGGCCGTCCGCGAATTCCTGGGGCGTGCGGACATCGACGATCGTCACGTTCGGATCGGTGATGATCTCGGCGAATTCGGGAACGCCAACGCGAACGGGCTCAGCGGGAGCCTCGACTCCCGTGGAGGGACCTTGGGCCTCGGCCGTTTCGCTGCTGGTGCTCTGGGTTCCACTGGCTTCGCTGCTGTCGGAATCCGAGGAGCAGCCGGATAGCGAGACGGTGAGGGCGAGGGCTGCGGCGCCCAGGGCGGCGGCACCGTTTCGTCGAAGAGTCCTATTCATACCCCCCAGGGTATTACACCGTGGCGTTGCCGCCAAATCCGCGGAGCGGGCTGCTTACCATGGGCCCTCTGACCGAGCCTTCCGTGAGTGAGTGATTCCGTGCCCCGTCCTTCGGCTCGCCGAAGCCTGGGGCTCGTGCTCGCCACATCCATCGCGCTCGCCTTACCGATCCCCCAAGCCGCCACGGCACCGGAGCGCGTCAACAAAGCTCCCGCACTACCGACCCTTCCCACACCGAGTGCTGCAGAGATCGGCGTGGCGCAGCCGCGTTCGGTTCCCGCAGCTGGCTCGGCCGTGAACGGTTTGTGGATCACGTTGAGCCCGGGCGCGTCGGGCAATTCCCGGACGCGGGTCAAGATGCCGACTAGCGAAGGCATGCCGCTGCTTGCCGATTGGAACGGTGACGGCGTCGCGACACCCGGTGTCTTCTCCGCAGGCCAGTGGCTCATCACCAACGCCGCGGTGGGCCGCTCCTCGTGGGAGGGATTCGCTTCGCTTGGATCGGCAGGCGACGTCCCCCTCACCGGGAACCGAGACGACGACGGCAAGGCGGACATAGCGACGTTTCGAGACGGCATCTGGAATTGGCGGGATTCCACCGGTAAGCAGGAGACCTACCAGTTCGGCGAACGAGGCGACGTACCCGTTGTCGGTGATTGGAACGGCGACGGCATCGACGAGCCCGGGGTCGTGCGCGGTTCGACCTGGATCGTCCCGCGCCCAGGCGGTGAGGGCACCCGATCCTTCTCCTTCGGCCAACCTGGTGACACTCCGATCGCCGGCGATTGGGACGGAGACGGCAAGGACGGTCCAGGAGTCGTCCGCGGGAACCAGCGTTGGTTCCTCGCCAAGAGCGTGGCACGAGTGGACAGGGTCGATTCACTCGTCTTCCAAGTGGAGGAAGGTGAAAGCGCACTGGTCGGACTGCAGACCAGTGCCCCGGGAGCGTGTCCGACCGCAACGAGCGAAGCCGAGAGATTCGGCAAAGTAGAGCAGCGCAAGGTGCGAGCCCCGTTGCTACCCCAGGGCACGCGCCGAATCCCCGGCTATCAGGAGATCAATGCGACGTTGCGTGACGGGATGCGCGGTGTGATGGTTACCGATCTGACGAGCCGGCTGCGTTCACGGTCGATGATGCCTTACTACGACCCGCTCAGTTCGGAACGACTGAAGGAAGAAGCCATCCGCCGATCGGCGAATGCCGCATTCAGCGCAGCGATCCTGGTCAGCACCAGCGGATACATCAAGGACAACCGCATCACTCGCGAGATGCTGCTCGACTACGCCCGCTGGCATATCCGCTCGATTGCGTGTTCGCATGGTGCGATCTCTCCCGGAGGTTGGGGCAACGATTGGCAGAGCGCACTGTGGGCTGTGGTCGCCGGACAAGCCGGCTGGATGCTGTGGGATGAACTCACCGTGCAGGAGCGCGCCTACGTGGCGGCGATGGTTTTCAGCGAAGCCGAGTACGCCGCGCAGCGTGGACCGCGGTACTTCCGCGATCGAGTTGGGGCGGAACTCTCACCGGGTAACTCCCGATCCGATGAAGTCTCGTGGGACCTACTCGGACCTGCGCTGGCCTACTCGATGTTCCCCGGGCACGAACGGGAAGCCAAATGGCGGGATTCGATGATCGCGATGGCGATCGCCGCCTTCGCGCGCCCGGGCAACCTCGGCGACAACACATTCGTCAACGGGATCAGCGTGAGCGTGCGGCTCCCTGGGACGAACGCCAACGAGGACGGCACGGTCACTAACCACGGCATCGTCAATCCCGACTACACGCAGAACGTGCAGCACCTGTGGTGGGCCGCGACCTTGTTGCGCGCCGGACAGCGATCGGTGCCGGAATCGCTGTTCTTGAACGCCGACATCGTCTACCGCGCCCTGGCCGTAGTGAACTTTCCGAGCCCGCCGTATGCGCCGCCTGGTGGAACTGTGTACGCGCCCGGTGGCCAGATCTACTACCCGATGGGGGTGTCTTGGGGTATTCGTCGCCCGGCAACCTTCGTCGGTGTCGACGCGTTCGCCAACCTCTATGCCGCCCCTGACACCAACGCGGGCACCTTCCTGGCAGCCCACGCCTACGACACCCGCGCGCTGCAATTGCGGTTCCGCAGCGGACAGATCTACGCACCGGGGCGTGAGGAAGAGTCCTATCGGCTCGGCAAGGAGGAGTACGCACTGCAGCAGGTCGCACTTGCGTGGTGGGCTGGTGCGTGGAAGGCGAACGGACGCAGCATGCAGGTCGACACCGGCGCCTACCCCTGGGTACGCCTGCACAGTGGCTACGAACTAGACGAACTCGGTGGGACTAGGTGGCGCTAGGAGCTTGATCCTGCCGAGCCTCCGCGCCCCGCTGCGGGCGACGTGATTGCAAGGACTGCAGGTAGGCGTTGTATTCCTCGAGTTCTGCGTTGCCGTCTCGATCGGCTGCGCGGTCGCGGCGCTTGGCTTCCCGTTCATCGCTACGCGACCACTGCACGGCAATGGCGATCAGCACGATCACACTGGGAATCTCCGACAGACCCCAAGCGACTTGTCCGCCGAGCAAGGTGTCTCGCAGCGGATCGGTAACCCATTCCGGTCGCACGATC
The DNA here is from genome assembly GCA_964550285.1 of uncultured Rubrivirga sp. Classification (GTDB taxonomy): domain Bacteria; phylum Actinomycetota; class Actinomycetes; order S36-B12; family S36-B12; genus S36-B12. The sequence continues at coordinate 16,947 of CAZJYN010000013.1, read as the reverse complement.
CCGTACCACTCCACCGCCATAGGAGTTGTGCCCATCATCATGGCCACGGCGAAGAAGCCGTGCACGGCAAGGGCCAACAGCAGCAGGATCAATCGACCCCAGTACGGCAACGGCCGCGGGCGTGGATCGATCCCGATAAGCACCCAGTAGAAGAGATAGCCGGACAGGATGAAGTGAGCCTGCATCACTACGTGCCCGACATGCGATCCCATGAGCCAACCGAACAGCGGGGTCATGTAAAGCCCGTACAGGCCGATGACGTAGACGATGAAGACGTAGAAGGGATTGGTCAAGACTCGAGTGATGGGACTGTGCAGGAACCACACGAGCCATTCGCGTGGCCCGCGTTCGTTGCCTCGCGCAGGCTTCAATGCACGTAGCGCCAAGGTGGCCGGAGCACCCATCACGAGCAGGATCGGACTGAGCATCGTCATGATCATGTGCTGGGTCATGTGCAGTCCGACGGAGACTTGCGAGTAGATCGCGATGCCCGCGTTGGTCGTCCAGATGATCACACCGATGCCAGCGAGGAAGGACACCAGACGAAGCGTCGGCCAGACGATCCCGGCTCGTCGTACCCGGATGTACCCGATCACATACAACGACGCCACGATGATGCTGGCAGTGAAGAAGAGCGGATCGAACTTGAAGCCGAAAACGACCGAATCGATCGTGGGGGCCGGCGGGTACGGGAAGCCCAGGAGCGTTTCGCCGTAAGTAGGTAACAGTTGTTCCTCGCGCGGATAGGGGCTGGAGGCGAGGGAGACACCTAGCCCGATCGCGATCGCCATGATCGTCAACTCGATGGCAGCGACACGGACGAAGGCACGCGCGCGCGAGACGGAACCGATGTTGGGGATGATGCGCTTACGCAGCACGAATCCGATGACGCCCAAGGCGATGAGCAGCCAGACCTTCATCATGGTGACTTGCCCGTAACCGGAAGTCAGAAGCTGGTCGAGACCATCGACCCTGGTGTAAGCGTTCGCGAGACCACTCGCAGCGAGCAGGACGATCGCGGTGAGTGCGATCGTCGAGAAGCGCTGCAACGGCCGCTCCAACGGCACATCGCGTCGAAGCGCGTGCACCGTCAGCGCCAGCAGTCCACCGACCCACAGGACGGCGGAAACCATGTGCGTCACGCCCGCAGTCGTGGCTAGCTCATGGTCGCCGAGAGCCGAGCTATGTCCCGCCAGACCGGGCAACGCGGCGGCGACGATCGCGACCACGAGCCAGGCACCGGTGGCCCCGGTGCTCGCAGCGGTGATGGCGCCAACGGCAACCACTACCGCGAGCACCGCCATCACCAAGAGTGCTCGCGTGGTGTCGAGATCGTTCGCGTACGTCGAGACGATCTCCGGACTCAGAGCATCACCCAACGGCACACCGAGGACGAGAGCGAGCAGCAAAAACAGTTGGGCAGCCGCGAGCACTGCCCAGATGCCGGCGGCCCACGCTGCGCGCACCGAGTCGACACGACCGACCCGTGACAGCACTCCGTCCTTACTGGAGGGTGCGAGTGCAGTCGCCGACAGCAAGAGGCCGACGGTGACGATCGCAGCTATGTCGGTGAGCACGCGGGAGATCGGGGCTCCCCAGGTCACGATCGGACCTGGGTCCGCAAGACCAGGCAGTGTCTCGTAGGTACCGCCGGCCACCACGAGACCGACCGCAGCGGCCGAGACGGCTACCGCGATCAGGCCAAGGGCGATCGCGGTTCCGCGTGATGCCGTGATGGCGCCGCGCCCGCGGTCGTTATTCCCGCTGGGGCGTGGTCGTGGAGCGCGGACGGTGGTGGCCATGTCGGTTCGAGGGACCGCTACTGCCGCGATCGGGCGAGCATGACGACGGAGATGACGACGCCCACGCCGATGATCACTGCGCCGGCGATCAGCGCTGGGCCGATCAGTGAGTTGCCCGGCTGGCCAGCACCTTCGGCGGCAATCAACTCCGGAGACGGCTCGGTATCGGTGGCGGACGCTTCCTGCTGCGTGGACCCAGCGGTCTCCTGCTGGGTCTGTTCGGGTGTGGACTCCGGTGTTGCCTCGGGGCTGGCCTCCGGTGTCGCTTCGGCGGTTGCCTCAGGAGTTGCCTCTGCGCCCATCTCTTCGGCCGGTTCACTCCCAGCAAGGGTCTCGGCGTAGGAGAAACTCACTTGTCCGGTGACCGGGTGGCCGTCCTCGGAGACCACGCGGAAGGCCACCGAGTACTCCCCGGCTGGTAGGTCGGCAGGCCACGGAACCATGACTGCAGTACCTGGTGGCGGCGTTTGCTCGGCCTCGGTGGCCATGACCAGTTCGCCGGAGGCATCCAGGATGGAGACCTCCACCAATTCGTTCAGCAACTCCTCATTGAAGGTCAGGGTCACTTCCTCAGGCGCTACCGCGAGTTCGGCTCCATCGATGGGATCGCTGGAGATCAAACTCGCATGACCGGCAGCCCCTGAAATCGGGACCAACAGCAATAGTGCGACGCCGAACAAGGCCGAGATGAACCGCATGTTTCCAGGGTACGCCGCCGCCTCGATCGTGCATCTACGAGTGGCCTAGACTCATGAAATGTTCGGCTCGGAGTTCGAGCAGATAGCCGCCATCTTGGTGCTGGCGGCGGTTGTCGGGGGTCTGGCGAAACTCCTCCGGCAGCCGGTCATCGTCGCCTACATCGTCGTCGGCGTTCTCGCCGGTCCCGCTGTGCTGGAGATCGTCTCCGACGGCGATGATGTTGCCGCCCTTGCCAAGATCGGGATCGCGATCCTGCTGTTCCTGGTTGGGCTCAAACTCGATCTGCACCTGATTCGCTCGACCGGCCTGGTCGCGCTGTACACCGGTGTGGGTCAGGTGGTGTTCACCTCGATCGTTGGCTATTTGATCGTCATCGCTTTGGGCTTCGATCCGCTGCCGGCTTTGTACGTTGCCGTCGCGTTGACGTTCTCCTCCACGATCATCATCGTCAAACTGCTGTCCGACAAACGCGAACTCGATCAACTTCACGGCCGGATCGCCGTTGGATTCCTGATCGTCCAGGACCTCCTGGTGATCGTGGCGATGATCGTCATCGTCGCGATCGGGCAGCCGGATCAAACGTCGCCAGCGGAAACGATCCTGCAAACGCTCATCGGCGGGGTCGCCTTCCTTGGGGCTGTCGCATTGGCTGCTCGGTACGTGATCCCCCGTGTCCTCGGCTGGCTCGCCAGCAGCCAGGAGTTGACGTTGCTGTTCGGTGTGGCGTGGGCGATCTCCTTGGCAGCAACATCGGCGGCGCTGGGCCTCAGTATGGAAATCGGCGCCTTCGTGGCTGGTGTGGCACTCGCTTCCACGCCGTATCGAGAGAGCTTGGGAGCCCGCCTAGTCTCCCTGCGCGACATCATGATCTTGTTCTTCTTCATCGAATTGGGCGCGTCCCTTACCTTCACGTCCGCGCTGCAGCAGTTGGGGCCAGCGCTCGTGCTGTCGGTGTTCGTCTTGATCGGCAACCCGATCATCGTGATGGTGATCATGGGCATCATGGGATACCGGAAGAAGGTGTCCTTCAAGGCTGGGCTCGCGGTGGCACAGATCAGCGAGTTCTCGCTGATCCTTATCGCTTTGGGCTTCTCGCTCGGGCAAGTCGACGAAGCTGTGCTTGGTCTCGTGACGTTGGTCGGCATGATCACGATCACCATCTCGACTTATTTCATCTTGTATTCCCAGCAGATCTTCGACCGTATCTCCCCTGCCCTATCCATCTTCGAGCGCAAGAAGGCCGATTCCGCGGAAGTCGAGGAACGTCTCGAGCACCCCTACGACGCCATCATCGTGGGAGCGGGCCGGATGGGCGGTGAGGTGACACGGGGTCTGCTAGCGAAGGGCGCTAACTTGCTGGTGGTCGACTACGACCCCGAAGCGCTGCGGGCCGTGGCCGGACCGCATGTGACGACGCTGTACGGAGATGTGTCTGAACCGGAATTCGCAGCGTCGCTGCCGTTCCACGAAGCCGACTCGATCGTTTGCGCTGTGCCGAGCCCGTCAACGAATGTCGTGTTGCTGCAGACCCTGCGACGTTTCGAGTTCACCGGAGGGATCTGCCTGACGGCGATGGACGCGCGTACGGCGGAGATGCTCGAGGATTACGGCGGCGTGCGAGTCATCCGTCCGTTCAAGATGGCAGCCCAGAACATCGTGGGTGAAATGGATCTGCCGGTGAAGGCCAAGCCCTCACCGGCAGGTCCTGCGCCTGACGAACCCGTCTAGAAGGCCTCTTCCGGCAGTCGCATGATGTCGTCTTCGGTGGCTTCGGCTACTACGCGCTCGGCGGTCAGCAAGGGCAGCCGGTTACGCGCGAACCACTTGGCCGTCTCCACCTTGCCCTCGTAGAAGGCGCGGTCCCGATCGCTGGCACCGGCCTCGAGGGCGGCGAGCGCGACCTCGGCCTGCCTGGTGAGCAGCCAACCGATCAGCAGATCACCGCTCATCATGAGCAGCCGCGTGGTGTTGAGGCCGACCTTGTAGATCTCCTCGGGGCTCTGCTGAGAGGCCATCGCCCATTCGCCGAGCTTGCCCACGACAGCCTGCACGTCTTCGAGTGCGACGCCGAGCAGTTCACGTTCCCGGGCCAGCGCCCCGGCACCTTCGTCGCCCTTCACCGTCTCGGTGATCTGCGCGGCGAGGTAGAAGATCGCCTTGAACTGATCGCGGACCATCTTGCGGAAGAAGAAGTCCAGACCCTGGATCGCTGTGGTGCCCTCGTAGAGGGTGTCGATCTTGGCGTCGCGGATGTACTGCTCGAGCGGGTAGTCCTGCAAGAAGCCGGATCCGCCGAAGGTCTGCAGGGAAACCGCGAGCATCTCGTAGCTGCGCTCGGAACCGACGCCCTTGACGATCGGCAGCAGCAGATCGTTCATCCGCTCGGCCATATCTAGATCGACATCGGTATCGCCCGCCTTGCCTAGTTCGACCATGTCCTGCCAATAGGCGGTGTAGGCAACCAGCGCCCGCAGGCCTTCTGCATAGGACTTCTGCAGCATGAGCGAACGACGCACATCGGGGTGATTGGTGATGGCCACGCGCGGTGCGGTCTTGTCGGTCATCTGCGTCAGATCCGCACCCTGCACGCGGGTCTTGGCGTAATCCAGCGCGTTGAGGTAGCCGGTCGACAAAGTCGCGATCGCCTTCGTGCCCACCATCATGCGTGCGTACTCGATGACCTTGAACATCTGCGCGATGCCCTCGTGGACGTCACCGAGTAGCCAACCGGTGGCGGGCTCCTTCTCACCGAAGGTCAACTCGCACGTGGTGGAGGCCTTCAACCCCATCTTCTTCTCGACGTTCGTGGCGTAGACGCCGTTGCGCTCGCCGAGCTCCCCGGTCTTGGGATCGACGTGGTACTTCGGCACGATGAACAAGCTCAAGCCCTTGGTGCCCGGACCCGCGCCTTCTGGCCGTGCGAGCACCATGTGCACGATGTTGTCGGCCATGTCGTGCTCGGCGGAGGTGATGAAGCGCTTGGTGCCTTCAATGCGCCAGGTGCCGTCGCCGTTGTCGAAGGCCTTGGCGCGACCGGCACCCACATCCGAACCGGCGTCCGGCTCGGTGAGAACCATGGTGGCGCCCCAACCGTTGTCGATCATGTGCCCGGCGAACTGCTTTTGCTCGTCGGTACCGAGGTGGTCGATCACCGCCGCGAAGTTCGGCCCGGACATGTACAAGAACGCGGCCGGGTTGCCGCCGAGCAGCAACTCGCTCGCCGCCCACCGCAGCGATGGGGGCGCTCCAGTGCCACCGAGGTGCTCGGGCAGGTCCAGTCGCCACCACTCGGCGTCCATGAGTGCTTGGAAGGACTTCTTGAACCCTTCGGGCATGGTGACGGTCTTGGCTGCTGGGTCGTAGACCGGCGGGTTGCGGTCGGCATCGGCGAAGGACTCGGCCAGCGGTCCGCTCGCGAGGCGATCGACCTCGTGCAGGATCTCCTTGGCGGTGTCGGCGTCCATCTCGGCGAACGGGCCCTCGCCCATCCGATCGCCCGCACCGAAGACCTCGAAGAGGTTGAATTCCAAGTCCCGGACGTTGCTCTTGTAGTGCGACATGATCCTCACCCTCGCTGTGCGTTGCCGAAGTCCGGCGGGCTAAGTTACTCGCCAGTAACTTTATGATGCACCCGATCCGCGGCGATTGCAAGAGCTAGCAGCAACAATGGTCCCCATGGCACGCGCGGATTGGGCCGAGTCGGTTACCCCGGTCGTTCCACCTAGCTCGGCGCGTCCCGGCGTACGCACCATGGCCTACGCCGCCCTCGTGACAGGCGTTTGGTCCGGGCTCGTGTGCCTGTTGCTGTTCGGGATCGCCCGCTTGTTCGGCGTGCCGATGCAGGTCGAGATCGCTGGCGCCACCCAGACGGTGAGCTGGTTCGGGGTCCTCTTGCTGCCGCTCCTCGCGGCTGAGGTCGGTGCGATCGCGTCCTTGGTCGTGCGTGGCGTGCCCCAGGCCGGACGCATCGTCTTCTGGGGCGGAACCGCGCTGGCCATCGCGTCGCTCGCGCCCCTGGTGGTGCAGCCGGAGAGCGTGCCGTTATCGACACTCGTGTGGTTGACGATCTTGCACGTGGTCACGTGGCTACTCGTCGTTCCGCAGATAGCTCGGATCATCGGTGACACCGAGCCGGGCAAGCACGCCGAACGCGAAGTGATCTACACGTGACCGACACCGTGGACCACTCCACCGACCGAAGGAACTTCGTCTCCGCGCTGGTCGTCGCGATGCGCCCTCGTCAGTGGGCGAAGAACGTCCTGGTGTTCGCGGCTCCACTGGCCGCGGGTCAACTTTTCGTCCCGGAGATCTTGCTGCCGAGTCTCGGGGCGTTCGTCGCCTTCTGTCTCATCTCGAGTGCCACATACTTGATCAACGACGTTCGAGACATCGAAGCCGACCGCGCGCATCCGCGGAAATCATCACGACCCATCCCGGCTGGACACCTACCGGTGCCCGCAGCGATTACCGCTGCCGTGGTGCTCGCCGCGGCGTCATTGGTGATCTCGGCCCTCATCTCCCTGGCACTGCTAGGAGTCGTCGTCGCCTATGCGGTCTTCACCCTCGCCTACTCCCTGGGACTCAAGCACGAGCCGGTGATCGAACTCGCGCTCCTGGCTGTGGGTTTCTTGCTGCGAGCCATCGCTGGAGGTGCGGCGTCCGGACTGCCGATTTCCCAATGGTTCTTGATCGTCGCTGGCTTCGGTTCGCTATTCATGGCCGCGGGTAAGCGCTATAGCGAACTCGATCGTTTCGTACGGGAAGGAAACGAAGGCGATGACTCCCCGAAACGCAGGAGCCTGGATGGCTACACCCTGGGATACCTGCGATTCGTCTGGGGAGTTGCGGCGGCCGTCACGATCACGTCCTATTGCCTGTGGGCTTTCGATGTTGCGGAGACACCTTCGAGTTTCCCGTGGGCGGAGTGGAGTGTGTTGCCGTTCGTGCTCGCGATCTTGCGATACGGGGTTAGCGTCGACCGGGGGGCGGCGGAAGCACCCGAAGACACCGCGTTGCACGATCGCGTCTTGCTCTTGCTGGGGCTGGCATGGCTGATCTTGTTCGGCCTGGGAGCCTTGGGCGTATGACCGTCACCTCCCCGCTCGCTGCGGACGAACGCGACGTGCTGCTCAGTGGCTGGGGGCGCACGGCGCCCAGTGGCGCGAGGCTCCTGGCGCCGCGTTCCGCGGAAGACATCCGCGAAACGATCAGCGTTGCTGGCCCGCGCGGTGTACTCGCCCGTGGGCTCGGCCGTAGTTACGGCGATGCGGCGCAAAGTGGTGGCGCAACGGTTTTCGACATGACGAATCTGCATTCCTTCGACCTCGACCTGACCGCGGGAACCGTAACCGCCGATGCGGGAGCAAGTGTCGATGAGTTGCTGCGATCGATCGTGCCCGCGGGCTTCTTCGTCCCAGTCACCGCGGGCACTCGCTTCGTCACCGTCGGCGGAGCGATCGCTGCTGACATCCACGGGAAGAACCACCACGTGGAGGGCAGTTTCGGTGCCCACGTCATCAGCATGCGGGTGGTGGATGGACAAGGCGAGATCCTCGAGCTGCGCGGTGATGATCCAGCCACCTCGGACATGTTCTGGGCCACTGTCGGCGGCATGGGTCTGACCGGGGTGATCGTCGAGGCGACATTCCGCCTGCTCGCCATCGAGACCGCGCAGATGAGCGTCGACACGGTGCGCTGCCACGATCTCGACGAGGTAATGACCAGAATGATCGAAGGCGACGACGACTACCGCTATTCCGTCGCATGGATCGATTCAGTGGCAGCGTCCGGACGCGGGGTCCTCACCCGCGGAGACCACGCGAGCATGGACCAGTTCCATGGCGCGAAGAAGTCGGCGCCGCTTGACTACGACACGACTTCCCTACCGTCGGCGCCTGCCTTCCTGCCAGGTGGTTTGCTCAATACGGCAACGGTGCGAGCGTTCAACGAAGCGTGGTTCCGTAAGGCACCGAAGGACAAGCAGGCCGAACTGCACTCGATCCCCGCCTTCTTCCACCCCCTCGATGGAGTCAAGGACTGGAATCGCATCTACGGACCACAAGGCTTCCTGCAGTACCAATTCGTGGTCCCCGATGCTGCGGGGTGGTTAGTCGAGCGAACGCTGTCGCGTTTGCGTGATGTCGGGGCACCGAGTTTCCTCACGGTGCTCAAGCGTTTCGGGCCTGCGAACCCTGGGCCGTTGTCCTTCCCCCAGCCCGGGTGGACGCTCGCCGCAGATGTGCCTGCCGCCAACGAACGGCTAGGACCGGTTCTCGATGAACTAGATGAGCTCGTCGCCGCAGAGGGTGGCCGCTTGTACTTGGCAAAGGACTCTCGGCAGTCACCTGCGATGCTGGCGCAGACCTACCCGCGCTTGGGCGAATGGCAGGCTGTCCGCGACCGGATGGATCCGCGGGGCGTATTCACCTCCGATTTGGGAAGAAGGTTGTCCTTGTGAACGACGCACTAGGCGAAGTGCAATCCGTCCTGGTTCTCGGCGGATCGAGCGAGATCGCCGGCGCCACCATCGAGGCGCTGCCGCGTAACCGGCTGCGGCGGGTGGTGTTGGCCGGACGGCAATCGCCTGCGCTGGAAGACGCCGCCATGCACCTGGGCAACATCGGAATACCGACCGTCGAAGTAGCCGCCTTCGATGCCACCGATACCGAGTCGCATGGCGCCTTCGTGGACGAGGTCTTCGATCATTCCGACATCGATCTGGTGATCCTGGCGTTCGGCGTACTAGGCGACCAACAAGAAGCCGAAGCAGACCCAGCCCAGGCCGTCCATATCGCGACTGTCAACTACACCGGTGCCGTCAGCGTGGGCTTGCATGTTGCTCGTCGACTTCGTCAGCAAGGGCACGGGAACCTCGTCGTGCTCTCCAGCGTGGCTGGGGACCGAGCTCGACGCTCCAACTACGTGTACGGATCCACGAAAGCCGGCTTGGATGCCTTCGCGCAGGGACTCGGTGATGCGCTTGCGGGCTCTGGAGCCTCGGTGCTCGTCGTCCGCCCTGGCATGGTGCGAACTCGCATGAGCCAGGGGCTTCCCGAAGCCCCGATGACGACCGATCCGGACGTCGTCGGTCGAGCCATCGTTCAGGGGCTTCGCAAGGGCAAGCACACGATCTACGCACCGGGCCCGTTGCGATTCCTGATGGGGGCGGTGAAGACGGTGCCGAGGCCCGTTTTCCGTAAATTGCCCCAATAGCAACCGATCATTCACGGGCGAGTCCGCCCACTTTTCGCCGGCCTTTCGCTACGGTCACCGCATGAGTAGACCCATCTCCCTTACTATCGCCGTTGTCCTGCAGTGGATCGCGGCCATCCTCTACCTCATCGCAGGGGTCGGTGTCCTGATAAGCGGGTTCGCCACCTTGAACTCGAACGTTCGCGATGAGATCACAAGTGCTCTCGACCAAGAGGGCATCACCAACGTCAGTGCCGGTGCGATCACCGCCGGCGTCCTCATCTCCGGCCTCGTGGTGATTGGTATCGCGGTCATCCGAGTGATCGTCGCGGCGTCCCTGGGCAAGGGACACAACTGGGCACGCATCCTCATCACCGTTTTCGTGGTGCTGAGCCTGCTCGGTGCGATTGGCGCCCTTCTCGGTGGCCAGTGGGTGGCACTTGTATCCATTGCGATCGAAGTCGTCATTTTGTGGCTGCTGTGGAACGGCTCGTCGTCTGCCTACATCAAGTTCAAGACTGCAGAACGCGCCGTCGCTGCTGCGTCCTGATACCGCAAGCGTCTGGTCGAAGGGGCACCCGATCCGGGTGCCCCTTCGCTATTTGGTCGACATCGGTTGCTACTCGCTCCACAACCACGCGGCGCCCCGAACCCCGCTCGAGTCACCATGGCGTGAACGGACCACTGGCGTGACGAACACCGGAGAGAACGTCCATTTCGCGATCGCATCCGGCAGCCGCTCGGCTAGTTCCGGGATGTTGCTCATCCCACCGCCGAGTACGAACACGTCGGGATCGACTGTGTTCACCACGACGGACAGTCCCCTGCCGACCCGATCGACGTATCTTTCCCACGCTGCCATCGCCGCAGGTTCTCCAGCGCGCATACGTCCCGCGATCTCAACGGGAAGCAGATCTATTGCGCCACCGCCGCGGTAGTAGTCGCGTGCGAATGAATAGCCCGATACCCAGGTCTCCATGCAGCCACGCTTACCGCAGTAGCAATCGTCCCCTGGTTGTTCGTCCGCCGACGCGTACGGGAGTGGGTTGTGGCCCCAATCGGCGGCCGAATTGTTCGGACCGTGGTGAGCCCGACCGTCGATCGCCAACCCGGCGCCGGCGCCACTGGCCAAGATGACACCGAAAACCACCCGGTAGCCCATCCCCGCACCGTCGATTGCCTCTGAAGCGGCGAAGCAATCCGCATCGTTTTCGATAAGCAGCGATCTATCAAGCACGCGATGCAGATCGTCGGCGACCGGTTTGCCGTTGATCCAGGTAGAGCTGCCGCCTTTACCTAGTCCGGTGACGGGGTCTAGGGATCCGGGAATGCCAATGCCGACGGTTCCGGACTCACCCAATTCCTCTTCCACCTTGTCGACCAAGTTGCGCACAGTTTGCAAGCACTGCTCGTAGTCGCCTCGGGGAGTCGGCTCACGATGGCGCACGAGTTCGGTGCCGTCTGGATCCAGGGCCACGACCTCGATCTTGGTTCCACCCCAATCGACTCCGATCAACACGGGCCTACCCTAGGCAAGCATTTCGCTGTGAGGCGAAGGATGACGGTCGCTAGGGAGGGCGCAACGTGGATCAGCATCTGCGCCTCCTGGTCAAGGTCTCCCGCCTGTACTTCGAGCGGGACATGAAGCAGCAGGACATCGCGGACTCGTTGGCGATATCGCAGGCTCGAGTGTCTCGGTTGATCAAGGAGGCAAAGGACCGCGGCATCGTTCGATCCGTCGTCGTCGTTCCTTCTGGTGTCTACGCCGATCTGGAGGACCAACTCGAGACCGAGTTGTCTTTGAGTCAAGTCGTGGTGGTGGATACCGATCAGTCTCGATCGATTGAGCAGGCCCTAGGTGTCGCGACAGCCGATTACTTCACGTCGACCTTGACCGGAGATGCGGTGATCGGTGTTTCAACCTGGAGCGGATCACTCATCTCAGCCCTTCAGTCGATGCGCCCGCAGACCAAGCACTTAGCTCGGTCGGTCATTCAGATGTTCGGTGGTGTGGGCAATCCGGAGGTGCAGTTCGAAGCCACTCGCCTGACCAATGATCTCGCGCGAGTGCTTGGAGCCGATCCGTCGTTCGTGCCCGCACCCGCTGTCGTGGGGAATGAGGCGACCGCACGTGCACTAGAAGATGATCCGGATGTCCGCTTCGTAGCCGAGCAGTGGTCGAACATTTCCGTTTCACTCGTCGGTATCGGTGCGTTGGAGCCCTCGGCTCTGCTGGCGCGCAGTGGAAACGCAGTCACCGAAGCAGAGATGAGCGAACTACGCAGCAGGGGCGCGGTAGGCGATGTTTGCCTGCGCTTCTTCGATACCGAGGGTGAGCCGATCGATAGTTCCTTCGACCGTCGGGTGATCGGAATGTCCCCGGATGCGATTCGCGCAGTACCGCGACGGATCGGGGTGGCCGGTGGGCCGTCCAAGGTCGATGCGATCAAAGCCGCGGGCTTGGGAGGCTGGATTTCGGTGTTGATTACCGACTTCGAGACTGCCCGGGCGTTGACGCGGTCGAACCGACCTGGGAAACTGACGTGAAAAATATTCGTATGTGAATGGATATTCATGGATTCGCGTGAACGCGCTCGTTTGACCCGCGGTCAGGTTCTTCGAACGATCTCCGGCGCCGGCCTCGGGCATGTCGGTGGCGACTTCTCCGTGACCGACATCTTGGCCGTGCTGTTCACCGATGTACTGCGCTTCGACCCGGCGAATCCGAACTGGCCCGAGCGCGACAGGTTCGTCCTCAGCAAGGGGCACGCGGCCGTCTCCCTATACACGACCCTGGCCATGAGTGGCTACTTCGAACTCGAGGAGTTGGACTCCTTTGCCGCTGAGCAATCGATGCTCAATGGTCATCCGGCCCGCGCCAAGGTGCCCGGGGTGGAGACGAGCACCGGGCCACTCGGTCACGGACTTCCGGTCGGCGTTGGCATGGCTGTAGGTGCACGTATCCGCGGAGAGCAATGGAAAACCTTCGTAGTTACCGGCGACGGCGAATTACAGGAAGGATCCAACTGGGAAGCAGCGATGTTCGCTGGTCACCGGGAACTCGGAAACCTGACTTTGATCGTGGACAGGAATCGACTCCAACAAGGAGCGCGAACAGAGGAAACCAATGCACTCGATCCCCTCGACGAGAAGTTCGATGCCTTCGGCTGGGAAGTGAAGCAAATCGACGGACACGATCACGACGAATTGCGCAGTGCGCTGATGGGCACCCATGCCAAGCCGCTCGTCATCATCGCGAATACGACCAAGGGTCGGGGGGTTTCCTTCATGGAGGACCTTGCTGTCTGGCATCACAAGGTCCCGAGCCAGGAGCAAGTGGACCAGGGGCTCGAAGAGATCGGTACACACTCGTGAGCGCTGCCGCCATGACCGATTGCCGTCAACCATTCGCCGACACCCTTATCGAACTCGCGCGCGCGGATCCGCGAATCGTCGCTGTTTGCAACGACTCCGTCGGATCAAGCAATCTGGGAGCATTCCAGCAGGAGTTCCCCGATCGGCTAGTCAACGTCGGCATCGCCGAGCAGAACATGGTGGGAGTCGGTGCGGGCCTTGCCAACGCGGGACTCGTACCGTTTGTATGCGGTGCCTCCCCGTTCATCACCGGTCGTGCCCTCGAGCAAGTGAAGGTCGACGTCGCTTACAACCGTTCACACGTCGTGCTATGCGGAATGAGTCCAGGGTTCGCCTACGGAGAGCTGGGAGCTACCCACCACTCGATCGAGGACCTTGCGTGGTTGCGTGCCATCGATGGACTCGATGTAGTCGTGCCAGCGGACGCACGTCAAACATCCGCGGCTGTTCGCTGGGCGGCTGCGCACGACGGGCCGGTTTTCTTGCGCATCTCCCGCTCACCGGTCCCCGAGTTGCCGACCGATCATCCAACGAAATTCCATCCGGGTACCTCACAAGTTCTTCGAACCGGCGCCGCCGCGACGATCATCGGGACCGGAACCATGGTCTGGCGCGCACTCGAGGCCGCAGAGATCCTTTCCGATGAAGGCATCGAGACGACCGTGGTGAATATGGCATCGATCGCACCGCTGGACGAGGCCACCATCGTTCGTGCGGCCCAGGAAACCCCGCTGTTGGTCACGGTCGAAGAGTCGGTACCCCGTGGCGGTCTAGGCGGAGCGGTGGCGGAAGTGACCGCGCACCACGCACCGGTGCGCATGCGGATGCTGGGCACAGACACCTTCGCGCCGACCGGATCGGTGGAGCAACTCACCCGACACTTCGGCCTCGATGCGGAATCGATCGCCACGACGGTTCGAGCGGGCCTTGCCTAGCGAGGCGTTGATCGTCGCACTCGACTGCGGGACGAGCTCGACCAAGGCGATTGCCGTAGACCGTGCGGGAAGCATCCGGGCTCGAGTAGCTGCCCCGCTCGAACTGCGAACCCCGGACTCCGGCTGGGTCGAACACACGGTCGAGGACGTGCTCGGAAGTGTCGACGCTGCCCTCGGCGACCTTCTCGAGCTCATCGACAGCAAAGACGTCGCCGCCGTCGGCTTGAGCAATCAACGCGAGTCGGTGGCGATCTGGGACAAGGAATCAGGGACACCTTTGTCACCGGTATTGAGTTGGCAGGACCGGCGGGCGTCCTCGATTGCGCGATCCATGTATGACGCTGGGCATTCGGACACTGTGCGTGGAATCAGTGGTCTACCGCTCGATCCGATGTTCTCCGCGGTGAAGGCGACATGGCTGCTCGATACCTACGATCCGAAGCGAACCAGGGCACTTGCCGGTGAACTGACCCTCGGAACCGTCGACACGCTGATCGTGCGTCACCTGACAGGGTGCGATGTCACAGAACCAGGAAACGCATCGCGTACGAGTCTGCTGGACCTGTCAACAGCGCAGTGGAGCCAGACCCTGCTCGATATTTTCGGCGTGCCGCGCGAATGCATGGCGGGCATCGAACCGTCTGCCCGGAATAGTCGGCTGATCAAGAGAGGGCCCCTGACGGGGAGGCCCCTTTGCGGTGTCGTGGGGGATTCGCACGCTGCTCTGTTTGCGCACCGTGGCTGGCGCAACGGCCTTGCGAAGGCAACCCTGGGCACCGGCTCATCGGTGATGGCCATCGTGGAATCAGATGTAGATCACCCGGGACTGTGCAAGACCATCGGTTGGCAGTTGCCAGGCTGCGAGCCTGCGCTTGCACTCGAAGCGAACATCCTTGCTGCAGGGGCCACTTTGTCCTGGCTTGCGTCGATACTCGATACGACCGCCGATGAACTCGCGCAGCAGGCGAGTCGCGCCACCGACACCGTGATCGTTCCAGCCTTCAATGGCCTGGGCGCACCGTGGTGGGATCAAGGTGCCCGCGCGATCATCGATGGACTCTCGTTATCGACCACTCGCGGAGACCTTGCCCGGGCAGCACTCGACAGCGTGGCCTGGCAACTTTCCGATGTGATCGAAGCCTTGATCGAATCTCGTGTGCCGTTGGACTCGCTCGTACTTGACGGCAGCATGACGAATAATGCTTCGCTGGTGCGGGATATCGCCAACGCCAGCCGCACTTCGGTGTGTGTAGCCGACGATCCCGACGCATCCGCGAGGGGCGCCGCGGATATGGCCGCGTTGGGAGCAGGCCTTTCGACTCTCGACGAACTGGAAGGCAGGACCGGTGATTACCGGACAGTGCCGCCGGAAGTCGATGATGCTGAGCACGAAAAGCAACGCAATAGATGGAGACAAGCGCTGGTCAAGGCCCGCGAATCGAACAGGAGTGCGTAATGACGGAGTTTGAGTTTGGAACGGGAATCTGGGCCTTCGGACAATTCGTCGACCGTTATGCAGGAGATGGCTACGGACCACCTCGCTCGACCGAGGAGATGCTCGACTCCGCGGCGGCCGTTCCCGGACTCACCTGGCTGGACATCAATGTCCCGTTCGCCACCGACGGAATCTCGGCCGCCGATGTTCGAACGATGCTCGATGAACGTGGGCTGAAGTGCCGCGCGACCACCCCGCACATCTATATGCGCGAGTACCGGCGAGGGTCCTTCACTAATCCAGAGAGCGAATTGCGCGCGCGAACCAAGAAGAGAGTCCAAGAAGCTGTGCAGGCGGCAGCGGTGCTTGGTGCGGGCTACGTGAAATTTTGGCCCGGTCAAGATGGATACGACTTCCCCGGCCAGGTCGACTACGAGCAGATCTGGAAGTACACCGTCGATGGAATGCGTGAAATCTGTCAGGAGCACCCCGAGGTGCAATTCGCGATCGAATACAAGCCCAAGGAACCGCGAATTCGCATGACGCTCGCCAATGCCCCGAAGACACTCTTAGCCATTCAAGAGACGGGGGTGGACAACCTTGGCATCGTGATGGATTTCGGCCATTCACTCATGGCTGGTGAATCGCCAACCGAATCCCTGCTGATGATCCACCGCTACGGCAAACTGACCTCCGCCGAACTCAATGACAACTGGCGCGACTGGGATGACGATTTGCCCGTGGCATCGGTGCACTTGTTCGAGACGATGGAGTACCTCATCGCACTTCGGGACATCAACTGGTCGGATCCTTTGCTCCTTGATCAATTCCCGTTCCGCGAGGATCCGGTAGCCGCAGTGGGGCGCAGTATCGAGACGATCCAGATGCTAGACGCCGCGTGTGCGCGCATCGATCGGGCGGAGTTGGCAGATGCGCAAGGGCGACAGGATGCCCTCGCAGTGCAGCGGATCTACTGGAACGCCCTCTTGGATAGAACGGCTATCTCCTAAACCGGCAACTTGCGGCTTGGCTCACTAGGTGAGGTGGGCGGAACTTTGTCGCGATCGTCCACCACACTTCCCTTCATGAGCGCCTCCGTGACCCGAGACCTGCTCATCGGTTTCGGTGCCGGGACCTTCTCCGGCGCCTTCGGTGTCGGTGGCGGGATCATCTTGGTGCCGTTGCTGGTCCTCCTCCTGCAGTTCACACAAAAGCGTGCGCAGGCGACGAGCCTTGTCATGGTGACGCTCGCCGCCAGCGCGGGTTTCGCTACCTACGCCATGTCGGGCGAAGTCGCCTGGATCCCGGCCGGATTCATCCTCATCGGTGGCGTCGTCGGTTCGCTGCTCGGCAGCAGTGTGGTCCAGCGGACTTCCGATCGCAGACTGCAAATCGGTTTTGGCATCCTGCTGATGGCTGTTGCTCTGCGGCTCTTGTTATCGAGTTCGGATCAGACTGCTGGGGATCTCAGTGATCTATCTTCACTCGTCGCCATAGGTTTCGTACTCAG
>CAZJYN010000012.1:0-37362 GCA_964550285.1 uncultured Rubrivirga sp. | reverse complement strand
GCGACCCTCGATTCCAGGAGGCGATATGACGGTCGTGATCGATGCCCGCCGGGGCACGGACGCCACGCATGCGCGGGGTGTCCTTTTCGTGCATTCCTGCTCCAGCGCCGTTACCCCCCACCTCGAGTGGGCCCTGGCTCGGGTGTTCTCCGGCACGGTGGACATCGATTGGGCTGCCCAGCCCATCGCACCGGGCACGCAGCGCGCCGAGATCGTCTGGCACGGTCCGCACGGCACCGCAGCACGGATCGCCAGCGCGCTGGTCGCCTTCTCCACCATCCGTTTCGAAGTGACCGAAGAGCCTGTCGAAGGTCGAGAAGGCGAGCGCTACGCGGTCACCCCGAACCTGGGCTTGTTCCGCGGAACGATCGGTCAGCACGGGGATGTCCTGGTGCACGAGGAGCGGCTGCGCAGCGTGATCACCGGCGCCCGCGCCGGTGGCTCTGAATCGCTACCGGAGGTGCTCGAGGAGATCGATCGGCTCATCGGTCATCCGTGGGACGAGGAACTCGAACCCTTCCGAATGGCCCACGAAGGCTCTACCGTGCGGGTTCTCCACGAGGTTGTGTAGGCAGCGAGCGACGCAGCCCGATCACCAGCGCGATCGCCACTAGCGAGGCGATCAGGTAGATCGCATCGACCAGATCGAACTGATCGAGCACCGCAGCCACGCAGTTGGTGGCTAGGACGATGAGTACGAACCAGAAGTAGATGCCCTTGCCACGGGGTAGGTAGCGGGGCAGGTAGTAGGTCGCAACCGCTGCGAGAACCAAAGCGACGAGGTTGACCGCCGACGCCAGACCGATCGCCACGATCATCGTCGTGGATAGCGTCCCGGTTTCGATGCTCGCCGAGACACTCGCTGACGATAGGTAGAACCAGAAAGCGGCGAGCGCTGCGATGAGCGCCGCCGCCCCCGTGCGCAGTCGAGCGGTCGTCACACAGCGCAGGTCATATCGCTGCCACAGCACAGCGGGGACTTGATCTTGCCGTGGCCGTTAGGGCATACCGAGATGGCGACGTTGGTGCCGTCGTCGAGGACGAGGACGTCGTCCACGAGCGCGGCATCGCACGCGCCACAGGTGGTGTTGACGGACATTCCGCAATTGGAGCAGGTGTATAGGGCCATGGCGAAGAGCCTATTCCTAGGCGGACTTCCAATCGTGCTTCTTGTGCGACCCGTCGCAAAACGGCTTGTCCTCGCTGAATCCGCACCGGCACAGGTAGACGGTGTCGGCTTCCTTGATGACGTTGCCGTCGGTGTCCTTGACGACGACGCCACCGGCGACCTGGTTGGGGCCATCGGGCAGGGGCGTGATGATTACGTTGTCTTCACTCATGGGCGCAGCATGGCACTCGGGCGAGACTGATGCGCGCGGGGGAGGCTAGAGCAGTCCGTCGCGGGTGAGTTTGTTCAGCGCCAGGTAACCCGGAACGGTCGGCGCCCAGAAGGTGACCAGGCGATACAGCAGTACGGCGGAGACGGCCGTAGGGGCATCGAGTCCGGCCGCGGTGAGGCCAGCAGACAACACGGCCTCCACGGCGCCGAGGCCGCCGGGGGTCGGTGCAGCCTGACCGATCGTCGCACCGGCGAGGTAGACGACCGCGATCACCGCGATGCTCATCGACCCACCGAAGGCTTCGACGCAAGCGAACAGCACGGCGATGTAGGACAAGTTGAGCAGCAAGATGCCGCCGACACCTTCGAGCAGCTTCATCGGCCGCTGCGCGACGGTGACGAGCCGGGGCACGACCTCCTTCAGCAGGGGTCGCAGGCGGCGCATGATCTGCTTGCGCACCCAGGGGACGGTCAACAGGGCAAGGACGACGACGGCGAGTGCGCCGACGACGATGACGGCGCCCCGAGGTGGATCGAAGGTGAAGTCCGCTGCTGTGCCGGCGGCGATGGTGAAGCCCAGCAGCAAGGTGATGTGCACGATGAAAGTCACTACGCCGGAGACACCGACGCTGGCTGCGGCAAGTGCCGGGTGTAGGCCGGACTTTTGCAGGTACCGCACGTTGATGGCGATCGAGCCCAGCGTGGGTGGGGAGACCAGCGTTGCGAAGTCGCCTGCCACTTGTGCCATGACCGTGCGGGACAAACGCAACTTCTCTGGGACGAAGCCGGAAAGCGCCCAGGCGGAGCCGAAGTAGGTAAGCAAGCTGAAGCCGATGGCCGCGCCAATCCAACGCCAATCGGCCGTGGTGACGAGTGTGACGAGGTCGACTTGCGCCAGTTGGGACAACAACACGTAGCCGGCGATGGTGCCGACCACCACCAAGATCAATGTGCGCGGTTTGATGCGCTCGAATTGGATCGTTTCCTCATCGGCTCCCGGACGGATCTCCACGAGCCGATCACGCAGCGAGACCATCAACCCCTTGTGCTTACGCAACTGGGTTCGGGTGGGGCGGGAGAGGGCCACTGGTTGCAAGGCAGGGAGTGCTCGACTGAGCCGTTCGAGGCCCAGAATCGAGCGGCCCGTATCGACAGCGCGTTGCACGTCGGTCAACATCGCCAGGGTGCACAAGGTTTCGGCCACGTCGATGCGCATGGAGACATCGCTGGCGGCGACCCCGCCGGTGTCGTGCCCGATCAGCCACACGCTGCCGTCCTCGGCACGCAGGAAGTGATCGGCGGTGAGCGAGCGATGTGAGATCTGGTTCTCGTGCAGCGCCCGAACGGCCTTCCACGCGCCGGTTATATCGGTGTCGCTTAGCTCGGGAAGATCGCTGAACCGGGTTCCGTCGATGTGTTGATAGGCAAGCACGCAGGAGTCCGGGCCGACCTCCGATGCCAGCAGCAGCCGTGGTTCAGGCACGCCAGCTGCTTGTCCGGCGTAGGAGACCAAAGCGGCGTGCTCCAACGCCCGGCGCATGTTGAAGGTGGAGTTCCCGGGCTCTTCGCGCAGCCGCAGCGACGTCCAGATCGATCGAGCCAACCCTGCGCCCTCGAGGTCGCGGTCGAGCACGGTGATCTGCAGCGTCTCCCCTCGGCGGGTGGTGCCGGAGTAGCGGCGCCCCCGGCGAGTCGACTCCTGTGCGCGCAGCATCACCACCGGCAGGCCCCCGCGGTCGAGGGCATCGGCCACCTCCGCGCCGCTCGGGCGGGTGGTGGGCGTACCGAACCCGTAGCGCACCGCCAATCCGATCGCCCAGCCGACGGCGAGCGAGGCACCGAGGCCGGCGACGGCGATCGTGGCGCTGAGGATCGCGACGATGATCAACGAACCCATCACCAGTGCCGAGAGCACGTTCCATGGACGACGACTCATCAAGCGCGATGCGGTGATGAAAGCCAGTAACCCACCGAGGATGGGGGTGGTCGCGGCATTGTTCGGATCCGCCGATCCGGTGAGGGTGATCAACAGCCGTGCGTCGCCGAATTCCGAGACCAGGATCGAGGCCCCCGTCAAGACGACGGCGGCGACGAGCAGTGCGACGAGGGCATCGAAAAGCTGGCGCACCCGACGCCGCACGATCAGCGCGATCGCGCCGCCGATCGGCAAGAGCAATGTGCCGATGCCGCCGATGATGTTCAGCACGAGGACGACGCCATCGGGAAGTAGCCGTGCGCCGCCGGCGAGATCTTCCTCCAGGCCGGTAGCGGTCCCGGTCGCGAACCAACCAAGGGCCACGGCTCCGGCGGCGATCAGCAGGGCCAGGGCCAGGCGCGCGAGGTCCAGTGGACGACGCAGGCGTCGGGGGATGACGCCGTCTTCGATGACGATCGTCCCGCCCGGGGTGACGCCGTCTGCTCCCTGGCCGCGCGAGCCCGGCAGGCTCGGGTAGCGAGGTGGGGAATCGGAGACAGCAACTGCGTCTGCCAGGACCCGATCGCGTAGATCCTCACCGCCGGCATCGGTCGGTACCGGCAGCGGACCGGCGATGGTGAATTCGGTGCGAAGCGTGGAGTCGGCGGCGGGTTCCTCTGGCCGCGTGTCGTCGCTCACCGGTCGATGGTGTCACATCGCAGTGGTATCCATGGCTCGTGCACACGCGGCTGGATCTGTCTGCCCCGGAGCGTGCACGCCCTCCGCAACTAGATGCCGCCCAGCAGGCCGTAGTGGACCACCGCGGCGGTCCACTCCTGGTGCTCGCAGGTCCGGGAACCGGCAAGACCACCACCATCGTGGAGTCGGTGGTCTCCCGTCTGGAGGGGGGCGAAGGTGGCGTGGATTCGATCCTGGCGCTGACCTTCGGCCGCCGCGCTGCGGAGGAACTGCGCGATCGGATCGCCGCTCGCCGTGGCGGCGGGATGCTGCCATCGGTGACCACCTTCCACTCCTTGGCCTACGGACTCCTGCGCAGCACCGGTGATGCGCAGGAGTACACCGATCCACCGCGTTTGCTCTCCGGCGCGGAGGAGGACCTACGGATCCGCGAACTGATCCGCGGAACGGTCGAAGACGGATCGATCGATTGGCCCGAGATCATCCGCGAGGCCTTGGGGACCCACGGCTTCGCAGTCGAGGTGCGCACGCTGATCGCCCGCATCAGGGAGCGGGACCTGTCACCGGATGGATTGCGGGCACTGGCGCACGAAGCCGGCCGACCGGAGTGGGCTGCGATCGCCGCGGTCGCCGAGCAGGAATCGGACGTCATGGTCTTGGAGAACGTGCTGGACTACACCGATCTGATGCGCCGCGCGGTCATCACGGCGCGCGAGACCGCGGTGCAGCGGGAACTGCACGGCCGTCTGCGGGCCATCTACGTCGATGAGTACCAAGACACCGATCCGCTGCAGGTGCAACTGCTGCGGGCCATCGCCGGTCCGCAGTGTGCGGTGGTGGCCGTCGGAGATCCCGACCAGGCGATCTATGCCTTCCGCGGTGCCGATGTCGATGGCATCGGTGATTTCCCCCTCCGGTTCCCCAACGCCGATGGAGCACCGGCCCCGATCATCGCCTTGCGAAGTGTGCGTCGCTTCGGGCCCAAGATCGCTCGGGCAGCGCAGGCGGCGTTGAAGCCGGCGGTGCTCCCGGGTATTCCGATCGACGTGCAGCGCGAGCATCGAACCCCGATTGTGGAAAGCGTCGCCGGATCCGATTCGGTCGACGTCGTGGTGTGTGGTTCGCGTGCTTCACGCAACATGCATATCGCCGAGCAGTTGCGCGCGGCACATGTCCATGAGTCTGTTCGCTGGCAGGACATGGCGGTCCTGGTGCGCACCTTCGCCGATCTCGGTGAGGTGGAGCGTGCTCTCCGGCTGGCCGAGGTGCCGGCCACCGTCGCGGCAGATGAACGACCATTGCGGGCCGAACCAGCCGTGGCGCACTTGCTGTTGGCCTTGGATGTCGCAGCCGATCCGTGGCGAGCGCGGGTTGAGCAGGTGCTCGACCTCCTCACCGGACCGATCATCCGGTTCGATCCGTCCGACCTACGCCGATTGGGCCGCGCACTTCGAGATGCCCGCCGAGCCGAGGGAATCCCGTTGGCACCAGCACGCGAGTTGATCGCCGAACTCATCTGCACCGATGAGCAAGGCATCGTGCCTGCCTCGATCGAGCCCACGTCCTTCGTTGCGGTGGGGGTGCAGCGGGCTCGTCAACTCATCTCGGATATCCGGGCTCGAATCCAGGCGGGGGCTCCGCTCGCCGAGATCTTGTGGGTCACTTGGACCGGTGGTCCGCATCCGCATGGTTGGCCGGATCGGTTGCGGAAAGCAGCGTTGGCGGGATCGAGTTCGGCCGATCACGACCTCGATGCCGTCATGGCGCTGTTCGATACCGCCGAGCGCATCAGCGAGCGATACCGAGGCATCTACGGGATCGACGCGTTCATCGCCACCCTGCGCGATCAGGCCATTCCAGCGGAATCGATCGCTGCGGCCGGTTCGAGGACGAAGCGAGATCGCGTGCAGATCATGACGGTGCACCGAGCCAAGGGCTTGCAGTGGTCTCGCGTGTGGGTGGCGGGCCTGGAAGAAGGCTCATGGCCGAACCTGCGGTTGCGCGGTTCACTGCTCGGCGTCCAAGAACTCGAGGAACTGCTCGACCGGGATGCAGGTGGAGTGGGCGATCCGGTCGGGGAACTGATCCGTGAGGAGCGAAACCTGCTGTACGTGGCCTGCACGCGGGCCTGCGAGCAACTCACGCTGCTGGCCGTCGATGACGGTGATGCCGGAGACGATCGAGCGAGCCGATTCATCGAGGATGTCGAGCATGCCGGCTTTCCGGTGCGCCAGCTCACCTCCCAGGTCGATCTGATCACCAGTTGGCCGGCGCTGGTCGCCGACCTCCGGCTGGCGTTGATGGATCCAAGCAGCCCGGACGATGTCCGTGAACAGGCCGCAACGCTGCTCGCACGCGCTAGCACCCTGCGCGATGCCGATGGCAAAGCGCTGGTGCCGGGGGCTAACCCCGACAACTGGTGGGGCGTGCGGGATCTGTCGAAGGGACCGGTGCCATTGCGCGAGGAACACGACACCATCGCCCTTTCCGGATCCAGCCTGGATGCGTTGCGCGGCTGCTCGATGAAGTGGTTCCTCGACCACGAAGTCCACGCCGAGACCGTGCGCGGCGGAAGCACAGCCTTCGGCAGCATCGTGCACGCGATCGCGGACCACGTTGCCAAGGGCAATGTGGCCGAGGACATCGAAGCGATGGACGCTCTCGTCGATAACGTCTGGTCCACCGTCGAATTCGATGCGCCGTGGCGTTCGGCTGCCGAACGTGGCGAGGCGCGACGATCGCTCGAGAGGTTCTTGCGCTATCAAGTGCAGCGTTCCCGGGAGTTGGTCGACACCGAACGGTATTTGCAGGCCGAGGTACCGGTTCCGCTGCCGGACGGCACGACGGCCGGCGTCACAGTGCGCGGATTCCTCGATCGAATAGAACGTGACGATGACGGTGGCCTGGTGGCGATCGATTTGAAGACCACGAACACGGTGCCGACCAAGGCCGAGATCGCCGAACACGGGCAGTTGGGGCTCTATCAGCTGTTGTTGCGCGAGTCGGCCGATGCGCCGGTCGCCGACCATGTTGGTGGCGCCGCCTTGGTCCAGTTGCGAAAGGACGCCGGTAGCGAGGACCCCGGGCCCAAGGAGCAGGCGCAGGCACCGATCGATACGGGTGGACAACCGAGTTGGGTCGAGACCACGCTCGGGCAAGCCGTGCAGGTGCTGCGCGCGGAGGACATCACCGCGACCGTGGGCAAGCAGTGCAACTACTGCGCCTTCACCGCGATCTGTCCGGCCAAGAACCCGAGTCCGAGCGTCGTGGAACTCGATCCCGACTTCCATAGCGATACCGATACCGACTCCGGCCGTCGTATGGGGCCGCCATGAGCGCGGATTTCACTCGCAGCGACCTCGAGCGTGCCCTCGGATTCCAACCGAGCGAGCCGCAATGGACCGCGATCAGTGCACCGCTCGAACCGGCGGTGATCGTTGCCGGAGCGGGCACGGGCAAGACCACCTCGATGTCCGCCCGGGTGGCCTACCTCGTCGGCGCGGGTCTCATCGACGCCGATCGTGTCCTCGGTTTGACGTTCACCAACAAGGCTGCTGCTCAACTGCTAGCCGCCATCCGGTCCCGGGCGGCCGCGGTCGGCGCGACCGAGGCGGAGCCGACAGTCTCGACCTACCACGCCTTCGCCGGTCGGTTGGTAAGCGAGTTCGGTTTGCGTATCGGTCGGGAACCCGATGCCACCTTGCTCACCGACGGTCTGCGATACCAACACGCCTATTCCCTGGTGTGCGGCGCCGATTCGGTCGGCGCCGATTCCCTAGGAGCGCAGTTGGCGCAACTCGGGGGCAGCCCGTTGCACCTGACCAAGGAGATGCTCACCCTCGATAGCGAACTCAGCGAATTGGCCGTCGAGCCGGAGCGGGTGATCGAGCACGACCGCGATGTGATCGAACGATTGCAGGCGCGCGGCGCCGATCGCGGAATAGGACGCGACATCCAACAAGCTGCAGGCAAGCGCAGCGTGCTCGCTCGATTGGTGATCGAATGGCGTGCCTACAAGGCTCGTCGGGATCTGTGGGAGTACTCCGATCAGGTTCGCCTGGCCCACGAGATCGTGCAGCGCTATCCGGAAACCGTGGGCGATATCCGCCGCCGCTACGACATCGTCTTGCTCGACGAGTACCAAGACACCTCGATTGCGCAACGCCTGTTCTTGCAAGCGGTCTTCGCCGATGGCTTCCCTGTCACGGCCGTCGGCGATCCGTGTCAGGCTATCTACGGTTGGCGGGGAGCCAGCGTCGACAACATCGAGTCCTTCCCCGGGCATTTCCCGCGTGCGGATGGCTCGCCAGCAGCGCGGTATTCCTTGGCACAGAACCGGCGATCGGGACCGGCGGTGCTGCATGTCGCGAACGAGATCGCGACCGGGCTGCGCGCCGAGCACACCGGCACGATGCCGCTGGAACCTGCTGGGGAGAGCGCACCCGCGCGTGTGGACGTCGCGTTGTTCGACACCATCGACGACGAAGTCGAGTGGCTGGGCACCGAGATCCGTCGTGCCTACCTCGCAGCTCAGGATGCGACCTTTGATACTCCGGTGGCGGTGTTGTGCACCACCGGAGCCGACATCCGTCGCATCGATGCTTGCCTGCAGCGGCTGGGGGTGCCCACCCAGGTGACGGGTGCAGCGGCGCTGCTGTCGGATCCAGCCGTGGCGGATGTGCGGGCGTTGCTCGAACTCGTCCACGAACCGACCGCCAACCCGGCGTGCGTGCAACTGCTCACCGGTGCCCGATGGCAGGTGGGCGCCCGCGATCTGGCGGTGCTCGGTGGTCGGGCGCATGAGCTCGCCGGCGGAGGCTCGCGTTCAACGGATCCGAGCCTGGAGCGCGCGCTGCAAGACGCCGTCGCCGGCAGCGATCCGGTGGAGGTCGTGTCCTTGTCCGACTCACTCTCCGATCCCGGTGATCCATCCCGCTACAGCGATCAGGCACTGACTGCGTTCGCTGAACTCCACGACATCGTCTCGACGCTGCGGAGCGAAGCCCACGAATCGGTGGTCGACCTCACTGCCCGCGCTATGTCCTTGCTTGGTATCGACATCGAAGCGCGGGTGGCCGACCCGACGGCAGGTGCCCAAGCCGCACTCGTGGATTTCCTCACCCTCGCCGCGGACATCGTCGGTGGGGACACCCGCATCGGGCTCGGCGGATTCCTCGGGCGCCTTCGGGAAGCCGAGCGGTTCGATGTCACCATCTCGCACACCCGGCCGGTAGTTCCCGGTGCGGTGCAACTGATGACGGTCTTCGCGGCCAAGGGCTTGGAATTCCCCACGGTGTTCGTGCCCTTCGTCAGCGAGGGTGCATTCCCCGGTGGTCGATCCCGTGGGCGGTGGACTACCGGCGCTTCGGCCGTGCCGTGGCCACTGCGACCGGACGCTGGGCCCGTGCTCGCGGGATTCCCCGACGAGCGAAGCGATCCGCAGGAATCGGTCAACAAGGAGCACGAGCGTTACCTTCGGGCGCTGCGAGATCTAACTGACCGCGACCACGAGCGACTCGCCTATGTCGCCCTCACCCGAGCCGAGATCGCGTTGACGGTCACCGGTCATTGGTGGGGTCCAGGACAAAGCAAGCCGCGCGGACCGCACCGTTTCCTAACGCAGATAAAGCAGGCGGTGGAGTCGGGGGACCCGGACCTGTGCCGCGTCATCGCCTGGGCGGATCCGCCCGCCGACGGCCAGACGAATCCGGTGGTCGGTGGCATCCGCCCGGTATGGCCATCGCGGGTTGCTGCGGACTACCACGCTCGGGTGCGGGCGGCGGCCGATGCGGTACGCGCGCGGTTCGCCGAACCGCGCGCTGGCGTGGACACGGCCGTGGTTTCGGCCCCGGGCCAGTTCCAGATCCCCATCGCGGGCACCGAGCCTGATCCATGGCAACAGCGGATCCGTCGTTGGCACGAGGCCTTCGGGTCACTGTCCGTGGAGCGTGGAAAGGAGAGCGACCAGCGGGTGGTGCGGCTCGGTGATCACGTGGGTGCGACCACCTTCCTTCGCGCGCTGAGTGATCCCGGCTCCGTCGCCGAGGACCTGCTGCGTCCCATGCCCCGCAAGCCTTCGCTCGCTGCTGCTCGTGGAGTGGCCTGGCACGCCTGGGTGGAGACCGCCTTCGGCCAACAGTCACTGTGGGGTATGGACGAACTTCCCGGAGCGGCCGACGAGGACATCGCCGGCATCGGGAGCGATGCGGGGCTCGCCGAACTCAAAGCCGCCTTCCAGCGCAGCCGATATGCCACTCGGGAACCGGTGGCGGTGGAACAGCCGTTCTCGGTGGTGCTCGATGGCCGCGTGATCAATGGCCGGATCGACGCGGTCTTCGCCGAGGGCGACCGATACGAGGTTGTGGACTGGAAGACCGGAGGGACCGCGAGCATCGACCCTCGGCAACTCGCGATCTACCGGATCGCTTGGTCGCAGTTGCACGGAGTCGACTGGCGTGATGTCGACGCTGCCTTCGTGATGGTCGCAACGGGAGAGGAGATCCGGCCGGACACCGACGACGATGTCCGCGCACTCCTGCAAGCGCGGGGCTAGCGAGTCTCCTCGTCGGGAACAGCCACCGGTTCGATGGGCTCATCGTGCGCCCCGTCGTGACCGGTGTCGGTCTCGCTTCGCTCCACGATCTGCTCGCCGGCTTCCTCGGTCGGGGTGCGTCGGCTGCCCACGAGCCCACGCATCCACTCCCGGGCAGGTTCCTCGACCACCCGCCACATCAGGTAGGCGATGGCCATCGCGCCCACGATCAAGAAGACCACGCCGAGGGCATACAGCGCCCCACCGTCGATACCGGCGGCGTCCATGCCGGTGCGCCACAGGCCCATCCACACCAGGTGCGTCATGTACAGCGAGTAGGAGATGAAGCCACCGAGTACCAGTGCTCGGGTGGACAGCGCGCGGGCCATGCCGCCTCGGGCGAGGGCTAGCGCACCGATCCAGGCGATGAGCAGCGGAACGAGGAGCAGGTGGAAGTACGGCGGTAGCGGTTCGGCGTCCGGACTGACCGCGCTCTCGGGCGGTTGTGCGGCTGGAAGATTGGCCAGCAGCACCGATCCGGCAACCACCGCCAGGGGTAGGACGACAGCGAGGACGTCGGCTGTCTTGTGCACGGCCCGACCGCGGTCGGCGAGGCGTTGCACGATCAAGTAGGTGATGGCACCGGCGATGAACTCGGTGCCGATCCGGTAGGTGGATCCCCAATCGTTCGTGTAGTACGGGTCGCTGGTGCCGAGCCCGTAGCCGACCAGCGGCGTCAGTACCGCGAACCAAGCCAGCACGAGGACGAAGGTCGGCACCTTCGTATGCAAGCGCCACAGCACCAGCACCAAGAGTGGGAAGACCAGGTAGGCCAGCCATTCCATCGATAGGGACCAGGCAACGAAATTCCAGCCGCGTTCAGGATTGGCGCCCCACTCTTGGATCAGTAGCAGGTTCTTGATGAAGTCGATCGGATTCCACCAGTCACGATCGACGGATTCCCCGGCGAGTCGCGCTTGGGCGAACACGGCGATACCGGCGACGACCAGCATGACGATATGCACCGGGTAGATGCGCGCTAGGCGTAGCCACCAGAACGTCAGGGTCTGGCGCACCTGGATCGAATGGCCCATTCGCGTCAGGTAGGTGTGCGTGAGGATGAAGCCGGACAGGGCGAAGAAGAGATCGACGCCGAGCCGCCCCACCCGCATGACATCGCCGATGACCGGGATAGTCAGCAGCCCGAGCACGTTGAAGGGGCCCTGCAGGTGGTAGGCGAAGACCCAGAACGCAGCGACGAAGCGGATTCCCGTCAACTGGCGGATGAACACGCTCACCTGCAACACCTTAGGCTCGCGCGGGACACGATTGGGGAGCACCGTTGCGAATGTCGGATCCACAGTGGTGGCTGCTCGACGACCTCGTCCTGGCTCGCTCGGCGATCGACCGCGCGGCCGAACGCCGCGGTGACGAGCAGTGGGTGAGCCGGGCCATCGCCGATCCTGCGACCCGGTTCGTGCATGTCCAGCACGGTAGCGCGCTGCTCGAGGGCAACACCTTGGCCGTAACGGGGCCGCTGACTGGTCCTGCCCTCGGTGGTGCACCGGTCACCTTGTTGGGGATCGACGCCGAGGGCATCGCCTACTTCTGCGCACACCACGAATCCGGGGACATCCCGCAGGCCGATTCGCCGGGCCTCCGGTGGGCGGACCTGCGTGCGGCCGGTTCGGATCTCGGAGCCTTGGATGCTGGGCTCATGGTCACGGCCGTTGCCTTGGATAACTGGTCGCGAACGCACCGGCACTGTCCCCGGTGCGGCGGTGCGCTCACTTGGCGCGAAGCCGGGTGGTCACGGCGTTGCGAAGTCGATGAGGTGTCCCATTTTCCGCGTACCGATCCGGCCGTGATCGTGCTCGTCCGCGATGCCCAGGATCGAGCACTGCTCGGTCGGCAGGGTCGCTGGGAGCCAACTTGGTATTCGACCCTTGCCGGTTTCGTGGAAGCCGGGGAGTCGGCCGAAGCGGCGGTGCGACGGGAGGTGGCCGAGGAGTCCGGCGTGCGCATCGGGGCTGCGGCCAGCGATATCCAGTACCTAGGCAGTCAGCCCTGGCCCTTTCCAGCCTCGCTGATGCTCGGCTACCACGCATTCGCGGAGCATGACGAGATCGATGTCGACGGTGAGGAAATCGTGCATGCGCGCTGGTTCTCGCGAGAGGAGTTGGCAGCGGCGTGTGAGTCAGGTGAGATCTCGCTACCACCGCAGGTCAGTATCGCCAGAAAGTTGATCGAACGTTGGTTCGGTGCACCGCTGCCGGGGGATTGGTCCCGGGCGCTCACCCGCCCGACAAGGTAGCGGCGCCGGGCTAGATCGAGTCGAGTTTCGCCTTGAGTTCCTTGAACGGCGGGTTGGTCATCGTGGTGCCGTCGGGGAAGACGACGGTGGGAACGGTTTGGTTCCCGGCGTTCGCGTTCTCCACGAAGAACGCGGCATCGGGGGTGTGCTCGATGTCTACTTCGGTGAAGTCGATGCCCTCGCGCATCATTTGCGACTTAAGGCGCTGGCAATATCCGCACCATACGGTCGAGAACATCGTTACCGCGCCCGATTCGGGCACCCATTGGTGGACATCGCTCACGCTACGACTGTAGGACACCCGGCGAAGGTACTGCCCCGGCGGCCAAGCGATGGCTTACGTGGGGAGGAGTTCGGCAGCACCGAAAGAGACACTGAAGCGCTCACACCAGATTGTCACGTTGGATAGATCCGTGATGTCGGCATCAGCGGGAATCTCATAGTTCTGGTTTCCCTTATTGCCCTTGAGTGGACCAAGGCTGAGGTACTCGTCGTCGTCGAAAACGAACCAGCCGTCTATTCCCTCGATCACTGGCGCAGCGGCCAGCCACACCTTCAGATCTGGGCCGTTGCTGGTGTCAAGCCCGACGAGTCGCAGGATCCGCGATCCATCTGCGAGGAGGATGACGCGCGCCTTGCCACTGGTTCCGTGCTCGTGGGAGATGAACTCGCCCTCGGCTTCTATAACGCGTTCAGGAGTGGGCTCGGCTGTCGGCGGTGCCTTTGTCGGCTCCGTAGTGGGCGCCGAATTCGGTGCTGGGTTCAGTGGTTGGTTCGTCGCCGACGATGGGGTTTGCGTCATCGACGTCGATGTCGCCTGGGGAAGAGCGTCGTCCACAGTGACGTCGATGAAGGCGGTCCAGGGCTGGAATGCCCACAGGCCGATAGCGAAGACGCTTGAGGCGACGATGCCCGCGGGAATAAGGAATTTCGGGTGCTGCCATCTTCGCTTAGTAGTCACGGCCACTCCTATACGTGTGCCTTTTTGACGTCGAGCGAAAGGTATTCGTTCCCACCCCGAAAAAACACGGCTACCTCTTGGTGGTCAAGGTAGGCAGACTCCGTGGCACAGTTGGCGCGTGGTCGAACACGCGCGGTCAGCTGATCATTCATCGGATCAACCGCCCCGACCGCTGCTTCGCTTCTTGGGCCTGGATTGGGATCCGCACCGGTTGATCTACGGAACCATCATCTTGATGGTGGCGCTGGGCATCTACGAGGAATCCGATGATGTCTTCGACCAGGGAACATTGTTGGAGTTACTCGCGGTCGTGATCGCCCCGCTGTTCGCGTTGGCAGCGGCGCACTCCTTCTCCGATGCGATCGACATCCAAGTTCGTACCGGACATCCACTCACCGGCGATGATCGGCGCCATCTAGTGCTAGCGGGACTGCAGTACCTGGCCGTCGGAGTACCGGTGATGTTCGTGTCCATCGTGGTGTTCGCTCTCGGCGGCGATTCTTGGGCGGCGATCGATGTCGCGCAGGGCATCGGTGTGGCCTCCTTGTTCCTGTGGGGCGTCTTCGCCGCCCGCCGCGCGGGATTCGGTCGGTGGGCCCAGGTGCGCTACGCCCTCGTCTACGGGCTCTTGGGGTTCTTCGTGATCGTCGTGGAGTTGTTGCTCGCGCACTGAGGCCGAGGAGTTTGGGCGAAGTGTCACGTCGATGTGCCCTTCCTGTGGACGGGCGGTAGGCGACGTCGGTCGTTCGTGCAAGCATCGGGCCGTGGAAGCCGGCCAGGTCCTCGAGGGACTCGACGATGAGCAGCGCGCGGTTGCCGAGAGCCTCGAGGGGCCGGTCATGGTGCTCGCCGGCGCGGGCACGGGCAAGACCCGCGCCATCACCCATCGGATCGCCTACGGGGTGCTGACCGGTGCCCACGATCCGCGTCGCACGCTGGCTGTCACCTTCACCAACCGGGCGGCCGGTGAGTTGCGGGCACGGTTGCGCTCACTTGGAGTTGCTGGGGTGCAGGCGCGTACCTTCCACGCTGCGGCATTGCGTCAACTGCGCTACTTCTGGCCGCGACTGTCGGATCGGGCGTTCCCGGAGATCATGCCGAGCAAGGCCAGTCTCATCGCCCGCGCGCTGTCGGCGAACGACATCTCACCCGACACCTCGCTGGTGCGCGATGTCAGTTCCGATATCGAATGGGCGCGCGTCAATTTCCTCGACGAGCACACGCTTGCCACCACCGAGGTATCCCGGGACTTGAGCCTCGATGCCGCAGACCTTGCCCGAGTCCTGGCCTCTTACGAGCAGGCCAAGTCCGATCGCGGTGTCATCGATTTCGAAGATGTCATGATCGTCCTCGTTGGAGCCTTGTCCAGCGATCACTCCATCGCGCGGGAAGTACGCACGGCCTATCGCTGGCTGACCGTCGATGAGTACCAGGACGTCAACCCCGTGCAGCACGAACTCCTTGCGCTGTGGCGCGGGGATCGGGACGACGTTTGCGTGGTCGGGGATCCGAGCCAGACCATCTACTCCTTCACCGGCGCGAGCCCGGACTATCTACTGCGATTCGCAACCGAGCACCCTGGTGCCACCACCGTGCGGCTCGTGCGGTGCTATCGGTGTACCCCGCAGATCGTCGAGCTCGCTAATGCCCTCATCCATTCGGGTACGTCCTCTCGCAACGCAGTGACGCTGCAATCGCAGAACCCGCCCGGGTTGGTGCCGGTAGTCAGCAGTTACGACGACGACGTCTCCGAGGCGCGCGCAGTCGCTGCCTCGATCCAGGCGAGTCTGGCCGCCGGTGCCCGGCCGCGGGATATCGCGGTGCTGTACCGCATCAACGCCCAAGCCGTGGAGATCGAATCGGCGCTCGCCGATGCCGGTGTCCCGGTGACCGTTCGTGGTTCCGAGCGCTTCTTCGACCGCGGTGAAGTTCGCGAGGCGGTGAGCCGTCTTCGTGCGGCGGCTCGTTTCGCGATCGATGGCGATCCCGGGGCAGCCACCGAAGCCGCAGTCGCCGATGAGGTGGTGGATGTGCTGAGCGCGATGGGGTGGTCGCCGCAGCAGCCGACCACCACGGGAGCCGTGCGTGAACGGTGGGAGTCCCTGGCCGCACTGGTGGAACTCGCGCGCGAAATGCACGGCGCCACCTTGGCAGAGTTCGTCGACCACCTCGACGAACGCTCGGCTACCCAATTCGCGCCGGTCGCCGATGGCGTGACGCTTGCTTCGATCCACGCGGCTAAGGGGCTCGAGTGGCCGATCGTGCACATCATCGGCTGTAGCGATGGCCTAATCCCGTTGCAGCACGCCGAGGGCCCGGAGCAGGTAGAGGAGGAACGCCGGCTCCTGTACGTGGCCATGACTCGAGCAGAACGCGAGTTGCACATGAGTTGGGCGCTCGCCCGGCAACCGGGTGGTCGTGCCACCCGTAGACCGAGCCGGTTCCTGGACTCGATCACCAGCGTCGCTGCGCCGACCGATCGCGCGCCGACCGATCGCGCGGCGGTCGAGCGCGGTGCGGGGCGGGGGCGAGGGAAGCGTGCTCGCGGACGCAAGGGTCCGGCCCAGTGTCGATCGTGCGGCAAAGCGCTTGTCACTGCCGCGGAGCGAACTATCGGGCGTTGCCGGACGTGCCCTGCCACCTTCGACGAATCCTTCTTCGAGGACTTGAAGGCATGGCGGCTCGAGCAAGCCACCGAACGGGCGGTGCCGGCCTACGTGGTTTTCACCGATGCCACTTTGATCGCCATCGCCGAGCAACTACCGGGCGATCGGGACGCCCTGAGCACCATCCCCGGTATCGGTCCGGCGAAGCTCGAGCAGTACGCCGACGCGCTGCTTGCCCTGCTCGCCGCTCGATCGCCGGTCGAGGCAGCTGGGCGGGAGTAGTGCGCTAGTCCGCTGTGGTTACCGGCTCGCGGAACTGCGGAACCCAGCGGTCCAACTCCGCGCGTACCGGCACGGTGGCTTCGAGCTGGCACAGCACCCCGATGCTGCCGAGCCAGACTCGGTGGATGAGCGCGTACGACGGCGGCAGGTTGATCTTCAGTCCTACCGCGAAGTCGGGGTTGCGGACGTCGTTCAAGCGAGTGAACTGCCCGCGCAGCCATTCGCGGCTGAAATGGAAGTACTCGTGCCGAGCCGGCTCGACGAACGGATCGAGGTAGTCGAGCAGTTGCTCGGGATCGACGTCCACGTGCGGGAGCACGAAGCCTTCCTCCCGCAGCCCCGCCACGACGGTCTCAGCGTCGCCGCCTTGGGCGATCCGTAGCAGTGAGCCCATTGCCGGGGGAAGCCCGTCGGGCAGCACAGCTACGGCTCCGAAATCGAACACGCACAACTTGCCGTCGGGTGTCAGTCGGTAGTTGCCCGGATGCGGGTCGGCGTGCAGTAGGCCGGCACGCTCGGGACCGGAGAGCAGGAACCGCTCGTAGAGCAAGCCGACGCGATCGCGCTCTTCGACCGTGCCATTGGCGATGATGTCGGACATCGGGCGGCCGTCTACCCACTCGCTTACCAGGACGTGCGGGGCGGCAGCGAGCACGTGGGGTACGACGAATTCCGGATCGCCTTCGAAGGCAACCGCGAACTGGCGCTGGTATCGGGATTCGCCGAGGTAGTCGAGTTCCTCGATTACCCGTTCCTTGAGTTCCTCGATCAGGGCCTTGATGTCCAGCCCCGGTACCCACGACGCGAACAACTTGCCCATGCGCGCCATCTGGTTGAGGTCGGCCATGAGTGCCTTGTCGGCGCCGGGGTATTGCACTTTCACCGCGACGGTCCGGCCGTCGTGCCACACCGCCTTGTGCACCTGCCCGATGGACGCGGCCCCGGCGGGTTGATCGTCGAACTCAGCGAAGCGCTCGCGCCAGTTGGCACCCAGGGAATCGGCCAGGATCTCGTGGACGGTGGATGCGGGCATCGCGGGGGCGGCGTCTTGCAATTTCGTGAGGGTCGCACGGTAGGGACCGGCGACCTCCTCGGGGAGCGCGGCCTCGAAGATGCTCATGGCCTGGCCGAGTTTCATGGCCCCGCCCTTGAGCTCGCCGAGAACCGAGAAGATCTGCTCGGCGGTGCGCTGTTGGATCTCGGCGGTCACCGCTTCGGCCGGTCGGCCTCCGATCTTCTTGCCGAATCCCCACGCGGTGCGCCCGGCGTAGGACGCGGGCAGGGCCGCGATGCGGACCCCACGCGTGAGGGCATTTTTGGGAATATCGGGCATACCTGCATTGTCGCTGAGGTGGGCTGAGTTCGCGCGTCGCGGGGCTGGTGGGCGGCGCAAGCAACTGGGCGGGCAACTGGGCGGGCACCTGGGCAAGCTAAGCGCTCAGCCGGGGAACCTCGGTGCGGTTTTGCCATAGACAGCCGCAGGCATCGTGGGCGCGAACTCGCTCTCGGTGGGGCTGCAGCCCGGGCAATTCGAGATGGATGCGGCAGGCGGCCCGGGCGGCTGGCTCCATGGGCCCCGAGTTTCCCGAGGCTCCCGAGGAGGCGGTGTCGATCCATTCGCGCAGCACCGTCACGGCTTCGAGGGCCGTGCGCTGGGCCAACAGTCGATCGGGGGGCACCGGTGCCGACCAGCTACGCCACTGTGCGGCCATCGCCGGCCAGGCCGCGTCCCGATCGCGGGCGTGCAGCGCCAGGCATCGACAACACGGTGTGCGGCCGGGAAGCACCAACGGACCGATGGCGGCGCGGGCGTGATGGATGCGCACCGGTAGGTGCATGACCTCGGCGTACTCCTCGTGCGCCTCGATGGCCTCGATGTGACCGCGGCCGACTAGCACCACGACATCGGCGTACTCCGGCGCGAGGGTGCGAAGCCCGCAATCTGCGAAAGCCGCACGCACGATGTCGTGCACCGGCCCGGTGCCGGGGACGGCGACGGCGCATGCCGACCGTGCGGCAAGTGCCTGCCCTGGGTCTTCTTGCCATTGGGTCAAGGCCAACAGTTCCCCGCGCACGGCGAAGCGTTCCTCGGGTGTGAGCCACCAGCATTCGCCGGGTTCGTCGAGGGCGCCTGCTGCCTTGGCCGCGGCGAGGATGCGGTCGGCTCGTTTCGGTCCACTCGGGCAGGCGGCACGGGCGGCATCCACGCTGCGGTGGGACTTCAGCGATTCGAGCCAGTGTGCTTCCTTGGGATCGAGGTCCACCGGAACCCGGTGATCACCGAAGTGCACTTTGTCGGGCGCTCGCCAGATGAGCGGAACCTCGGGTCGCAGGTGGCCGATGTCGTCGGGGTGCATAGCGCGATGGTGGGAGTGCGCGGCTGTGGATAGCCACGTGCGATCCACAGGCTGTTCGTGCTAGCGGCAGTACTCGACGATGACATCGGCCAACACCGATGCGCAGGTGAGGAGATCATCGATCGCCACGTGTTCATCCGGCGCGTGCGCGTAGGCGGTATCGCCGGGTCCGTACTGCACAGTTGGGATCTGTCCGAGTCCGGTGAGTAGGCGAAGATCGGATCCGTAGGGCGCTGCATACACATCCGGTGTTCGACCGGTGTGGCGGGCGCTGGTCTCGGCGAGCAGTTCGACGATCTCGGCGTCGGGGTCGGTGCGCCCGGAAGCGAACTGACCGCCCCACCACTCAACGGTCGCCGGATGATCGCGTAACCAGGGGTCGCGGGCGCAGGCTTTGGCCACCGCATCCTCCAAATGTGCACGAGCGCTGAGGGTGTCCTCGTCGAGCGCCACTCCGTAGCGGCCATGTGCGATGAGTCGATCCGGCACGGTGGAAGCCCAGTCACCGGCGGTGACGGTGCCGAGTGAAATCGGGTAGGCGATCGGCCAGCGGGCCATCAACGGATCGACGTCGAGGTTGCGTTCACGCTCGAGCTCCACGAGCGCCGCGTGGATCGGCCAGAGGTTCTCGATCGCGCTGACCCCCTCCGATCGACGCGAAGCGTGCACGGCGGCGCCGGGGACGATCAGTCGGAAGGTGAGTGCGCCACCGTTGGCCGGTACGAGGTCCAGGTTCGTGGGTTCGGGCACGATGCAGGCGTCGGGGTGGATGTGCCTGGCACGCAACTCATCCAGCAATGCGTAGGTGCCTAGCCCCCCGTCCTCCTCCGCGCTCACGGGAGCCAGGACGACGTCGCCCCGCAGCGCAGTGCCCGATTCGGTGATCATGCGCATGGCCTCCCAGGCCGCGGCGAGTCCGCCCAACATGTCGCAGGCTCCCCGTCCGATGATCGACGGCCGGCCTTGCACCAGGGTGCGTGCGGGGGTGAATGGATCCTGGCTCCAGGCGTCCAAATCACCGGGGGGCACCACGTCGGTGTGCCCGTCGATCAGCAAAGTGCGCCCACCACCGGTTCCAGGGACCTGCACGATCACGCCGGTGGCCTGCGTGCGCTCGACCTCCATCCCCGGGAAGTCAGGTCGTTGCGTGACCTCGACTACGGGGATGTCCCACGTGTGGACCTGCCAGGAGGGACCATGGTCGGATCGAGCTTGCCGGGCGAGCTCGGCCAGATGGCGTTGGATCGCGACTTCCCCCGCAGTGCCGCCGACGGGCTGGAAGCCGATGAGCTCGCAGGCAAGGTCGACGAGGCGGCTTTCGTCCGGGCGCACCCGGCGATTGTGCTGCACGTTCACGCCCGAGTCGGGATCTTGGGGTGTTTGGGATGATTTGTCCGATATTCCGTCCAAAGACTGACCGCGTGCCCCGTGCGTCGTGCTTCCAGGGCCCCGCGCTGCCCTAGGGTGAAGCGGTCCCCACGGGGCATCAGGTGGCACCGGCCACCGACCGCTGCGGCGGGAGAACGGCAAGAGGAGGGCCCCATGGCCGAGGAATACACCGGTGAGGCGTACTGCGTGAAGTGCAAGGAAAAGCGCGAGTTCACTGGACACGTCGAGGAGACGAATGGTCGCCGGTTCGCCAAGGGCATCTGCCCCGTGTGCGGCACCAAGGTCACCCGCATCTTGGGTAAGGCGTAGCCACACCCACTAGCTACAGGGCCCGGTAACCGGAGTCGAGGACATCGACCGGTTTCCGGGCCCTTGGCATGCGGTTACCGTGGTGCCATGTCCATCCCTTTCGGCTTCAGTCCCCAAGGTTCCGGTGACGGGCCCTTCAACATGAACAACCTGGGCCAAGCCCTGCAACAACTCGGCCAGATGATGCAATCGGCCCAGGCGGGCGATGGCCCGGTCAACTGGAACATCGTGGAGGACGTCGCGCGTAAGGCTGTCGTCGCAGCCGGTGATCCGAGCATCACCGATGGTCAGCGCGACGCGGCTCGTTCGGCCGTCGACCTCGCTGATCTGTGGCTCGACGAGGCAACGTCGTTCCCCGCTGCCGGTGGCACTTGCGAAGTGTGGTCGCGCTCGGAGTGGTTGGTGAACACCGGACCGGCCTGGCAGCGCATCGTGACCCCCATCGCCGAACACGTGAACGGCGCTGTCGCCGGCTTGACGCCCAGCGGACAGGACATCGCGCAGATGTCATCGGAGGACATCACCGCGGCGTTGCCCGAACAGTTCCGCCAGATGCTGCCCGAAGGGATGCCCCCGGAGTTCATGCAGATGCTGCAACCGATGATGGGCATGGTGCAGCAACTCGGCGCCGCTGCCTTCTCGATGCAAGTCGGTCAGGCGCTTTCGGCGCTCGCCGGCCAAGTGTTGTGCGCCTCGGACATCGGTATCCCACTGACCGATCCGCCCAAGGTCGCCGTGCTGCCCTCCAACATCGCCGAATTCTCCGAGGGTCTGGAGATCGCGTCCTCCGATGCCTTGATGTACGTCGCGCTGCGTGAGGCCGCCCATCAACGCTTGTTCGTCCACGTGCCCTGGCTCGCCGCGCGGGTGCTCGGCGCGGTCGAGCAGTACGCGCAGTACATGAAGGTCGATTCCGAGCGCCTCGGCGACGTCATGGGTGATGTCGACATGACCGACCCCGCCGCGTTGCAACAAGTGCTTTCGCAAGGCTTGCTGCAGCCCGAGGACACCCCCGAGCAGAAGGCAGCGGTAGCCCGGCTCGAAGCGCTCCTTGCTTGCATCGAGGGCTGGGTCGACGATGTCGTCCAGCAGGCCAGCGGTGATCGACTGCCCGCGTCGAGCGCGCTGATCGAGGCGATGCGTCGTCGTCGGGCCGCTGGGGGACCGGCCGAGCGCACGTTCTCCACTCTCGTCGGGATGGAACTGCGTCCTCGGTTGTTGCGCGAGGCGCACACGGTATTCGCGGCGGTGCGCTCGGCGCGTGGGGCGGATGCGCGCGATGCCTTGTGGTCCCATCCGGATCTGCTGCCCGGTCCCGAGGACCTCGCCGATCCGCTCGGTTTCGCGCAGGCAACGGGTGAAGTTCCCGACACCCTCGAGGGCATCGACGGGCTCGACGGGCTCGACGAAGACACCAAGAACGACGACGACACGAAGAACGACGACGACTCATGAGCCTGCACGCTGATGCGTGCGCTGTGCTTGCGGCATTCGACCACCGGGACCCGGTCCAGGTGGATAGAGCCGCGCAGTACTTGGCGTTCTTGGACGCCCACCCCGATGGCACCCGACGCGAGTGCCGCGAGGGGCACATCACGGCCAGCGCCTTGGTGCTGGACCGTGCCGGAGAGCATGTGCTGCTCACGCTGCACCCGAAGGTGGGGCGGTGGCTGCAACTCGGCGGTCACCTCGAACCTGAAGATGCGCACCTACGCGCGGGCGCCGTGCGCGAGACCATCGAGGAGAGCGGCCTACAGGTGGGCCGTATCAGTGCCGCGCCGGTGCGGCTTGATCGCCACCCGGTGCCCTGCGGTCGCCGGGCCGATGGGACCCCGCTAGCCAGCGAGCACCTCGACGTGCAGTTCGTCGTCCAAGTCCCCGAAGCGCTGCCACCGACGATCAGCACCGAGAGCGATGACCTGCGCTGGTTCCCGCGCACCGCACTGCCCACACTGCCCACACTGCCCACTATCGATGATTCGGTCGCGGCCTTGATCGACGACGCCCTTGCCTTCGCGGCACTCGAGCCGCTCGATTCGCTCGATTCGCTCGAGCCGCTCGATGCGCGTGCCGATCGTCGTTGGGTGACGTTCGGGTGAACTACCCGGCGCCGATCGTTCACTAATTGGTGTCCACAGCCTGGGGGAGAAGAAAAGCCTGGTCAGGACGCGTATCGCGCCGGGGATCCTCAAGAAGTCCACAGTGCTATGCACGCCGTGTCCACACCCCTTCCCCGAGATTCCCCCAGCATTTCCCCAGCGATGTCCACAGGGCTGGCACGCAAGTAGCCGGAATCGTTTGACGAAGCACCCGATCGGTTCCTAGCGTTTGCGCCTCGAAGCCCCCGAGATAACGGTCGGACGCGCACAAGGGGAAGGTGAGCGTCCGGCATGCGCCTCGGGGGCTTCTTCGCTGGCTGCTTGCGCCGGCGGTTGCCGAAGGCCACCGCCGATCTCGCGGCCGGATACCCGCTGGCGTAGCATCATGTCTCCACGTGCGGGAGAACCCGCCAGCGGCTCGCGTCGCCGACCGAAAGGATCACCCGGGTGTCCGCGCTCATCTGGTGGCTCATACCGATCGCTATAACGGCATTGGTGGTCGTCGTCGTCGCGTTGCGCAGCAAGGTCGCCGATCCCCGGGTCGATCCGATGGCCGACCGGGCGCGGATGCGCGAAGCCATGGAGCGACCCTTTCCGCGCCAGCCCCGGGACAGCGCACCTCGGTGACCCGACTGCGCACCCGGACGGGCCAACTGACCCATTCAGCGATCGCGCGGGTCCGCGGCATGAGTCAGCGGGCCCGTACCTTGCTGGTCAGCGCCATTGCGCTCGCGGTCCTAGCGACCGTCGCCCTGGTCTTGCCGGTGCCGTACGTGAAACTGGCTCCGGGACCGACCTTCAACGTGATCGGTGAGAACGACGGTTCCCCGTTCATCGTGATCGAAGGCACCACGACCTATCCGGTTACCGGCGATCTGGACATGACCACCGTGCGCGAGTCGGGAGGGCCCCGCGGTGGACTGACGTTCGTCGAAGCGATCGGGGCCTGGTTCAGCACGGCCGACGCCGTGGTGCCGCGCGAGTTGATCTATCCCGACGACATCACCGGCGATGAAGTCCGAGAGCGGCAAGCCGCGCTGTTCAGTACCTCCGAATCCGACGCCATCGGTGCCGCACTGACCTACCTCGACTTGCCCCTGGAGACCGAGGTGGTGGCCACCGCCGTGCTGCAGGACGCCCCGGCCGGCGAGTTCTTCGAACCCCGCGACTCGATCGTGCGCATCGACGGCGAGGCCATCACCGAACCGGGCCAGGTGGTCGAAGCGGTGCGCTCCGCGCCGATCGGTACGACGTTCGGCTTCGAGGTTGATCGAGCCGGGGAATCGGTCACGTTCGATATCGCCTCCGCGGCGAATCCCGACCAGCCCGATACGCCCTATCTGGGGGTGACGGTGGGTCGCTACTTCACCCCGGAGTTCGACATCGACTTCACCTTGCAAGATGTCGGCGGCCCGAGCGCGGGCCTGGTGTTCGCCATCGGAATCATCGACAAGTTGACACCGGAGGATCTGACCGCCGGAGGTCACGTGGCGGGAACGGGAACCATCGACCCGGAGGGCAACGTGGGACCGATCGGTGGGATCCGCCAAAAGCTCGCGGGTGCGCGTGACTCCGGTGCCGAATTGTTCTTGATGCCCGAGCGCCACTGCGAGGAAGCGGAAGGTTTCATCCCGAGCGGTTTGACGGTGGTACCGGTGACCACATTGGATGAAGCGGTCGATGCCATCACCACCTGGACGGCCGGTGGACAGTTGACTTCCTGCCCGCTGTCTGGCGAGAACTGATGGGTGTCGTAGGTTCGTAGGGTGACTTTCAATTTTCCCTCCGGGGGCCTAGGCGGCGGCGACAAAGGTGGCTCGGGTGGCACCGGGGGCACCGCCACTGCGGCTCCGCGCCGACGCGGCGGAGTCCTGCTCCCGACCATCGGCGTCCTGGCTGCCATCGTCGTGTCCTTCGTACTGTTCACCGGCTTCTACACCGACTGGCTGTGGTTCACCTCGGTGGACAAGGGGCAGGTCTACACGATCTCGATCATCACGCGTGGCTTGCTGTTCCTCGCGTTCGGCATCGTCCTGGCCTTGATCGTGCTCGCCGCGCTGTGGCTCGCCTACCGGACCCGACCGGCATTCACCGGCACCACTCCCGAGCAGGCCAGCCTCGAGCGCTACCGCGAGGCGGTCGAGCCGTATAAGGGTCGGATCGCCTTGGGCATCACGGTCATCTTCGGGCTGTTCGGTGGTCTCGCCGCTGCCGGTGAATGGGGACGCTTCCTGCAGTGGCAGAACTCCACGCCCTTCAACCAGCAGGACCCGCAGTTCGGGATGGACATCTCCTTCTACACCTTCGAGTTGCCCTTCATCCGCTTTGTCCTGGGCTACGCCTTCGCAACTGTGATCATCGCGCTGATCCTGACGGTCGTCGTGCAGTACCTCTACGGCGGCTTGCGGCTGCAGCCGAAGGGCGATCGGGCAACGCGCGCCGCCCAGGTGCAGATTTCGGTGCTCCTTGCGGTCTTCTTGCTGCTGAAGGCCATCGCCTACTGGCTCGACCGCTACGACCTCGTGTTGCGCAGCAGTGACCTCGCCGGGGGCTTCACCGGCTTGCAATACACCGATGTCAACGCGGTACTGCCTGCCTTGAACATCCTGACCTTCGTCGCACTCTTCGTAGCCGTGTTGTTCATCATCAATATCTTTTTGCGCCAGTGGATCATCCCGCTGATCGGCCTGGGCTTGATGATCTTGACCTCGGTCATCGTCGGTGGGGTCTATCCGCTGATCGTGCAGCAGTTCCAGGTACGTCCTACCGAGCAGCAGCGCGAGCGACCGTTCATCGAACGCAACATCGAAGCCACCCGTGAGGCCTACGACATCGCCGATGCCGCCATCGAGGAGTTTCCCGGATCCGTCGAACCCCCGACCCAGGAGGTCGTGCAGGCGAATGCCGGCACACTGGACAACATCCGCTTGCTGGATCCGGCGGTCGTGTCTCCCACCTACAACCAGTTGCAGCAGATCCGTGGCTATTACTCGTTCAACTCCCGATTGGACGTCGACCGCTACGACCTCGACGACGATCTGCGCGGCGCCATCGTCGCTGCTCGAGAGATCAACCTGGCGGGTATCCCGGACGGCCAGCGAAACTGGACGAACGAAGTTGCTGTTTTCACCCACGGTTACGGTGTCGTGGCTGCGTATGACAACACCGCACTGAGCGACGGCACGCCGGACTT
This sequence comes from uncultured Rubrivirga sp., assembly GCA_964550285.1. Taxonomy (GTDB): domain Bacteria; phylum Actinomycetota; class Actinomycetes; order S36-B12; family S36-B12; genus S36-B12. Next base: position 11,367 of record CAZJYN010000012.1, on the reverse strand, counting down.
CTTCGCCAGTGACATCCCGCCGGTGGGGGCGCTCGATCTCGAGCAGCCCCGCATCTACTTCGGTGAGTTCTCACCGCCCTACTCGATCGTCGGCGCACCGGAGGGAACCCCGCCGGTCGAGTTGGACTTCCCCGATGACGAAAGCCCATCCGGGCAGCGGAACAACACCTACCAAGGCGACGGTGGGGTGCCCATGGGCTCGCTGTTCGGTCGGTTGCTGTTCGCGACCAAGTTCCAAGACACCAACATCTTGCTGTCCGATCTCGTCAACGCGGACTCGCAGATCATGTGGGATCGCGACCCGCTCACCCGAGTCGGCAAGGTGGCGCCCTGGCTGACCTTGGATCAAGATCCCTACCCAGCGGTCATCGACGGCAGGATCAAGTGGATAGTCGACGGTTACACCCTGTCGAACGACTTCCCGTACTCCAGTCGGGTTTCCCTCGGTGAAGCCACCGCCGATTCCATCAGCAGCGCGAACTTCGCGGCCGGACTGATCGCTCGCGATCGCGTCAACTACATGCGTAACTCGGTCAAGGCGGTCGTCGATGCCTACGAGGGCTCGGTCACGTTGTACGCGTGGGATGAATCCGACCCGGTCCTGCAGACATGGCAGAAGGCCTTCCCGGATGTAGTCGAACCGCTTTCGCAGATGCCAACTGAGGTTGAACAGCACGTTCGCTATCCGCAGGACCTGTTCAAGGTCCAGCGCACGATCATGACGCGCTACCACGTCACCGACCCGAACACGTTCTACAACGGCACCGCCGTATGGATCGTGCCGTTCGACCCGACAGTCACCCCGGCGCAGGTTTTCCAGCCTCCGTATTACCTGTCGTTGCAGATGCCCGATGAGGCCGAAGCGGCGTTCTCGTTGACGACCACCTTCGCGCCGCAACGTAGGCAAACGCTCGCGGCGTTCATGCAGGTGAACTCCGCGCCGGGTCCGGACTACGGGAAGATACGCGTGCTGCAGTTGCCCTCGAACACCACCACGCCCGGTCCGCAGCAGGTGCAAAACAACTTCGAATCCGATCCGGTCGTGTCCTCGCAGTTGTCCCTGTTGCGCCGGGGCGGTTCGGAGATCGAGTTCGGGAACCTGCTCTCGCTGCCGTTCAACGACGGCCTGCTCTATGTCGAACCGGTGTATCTGCGGGCGGCCTCGGAGGGCTATCCGCTGTTGCGCAAGGTGCTCGTCGGCTTCGGTGCGAACGTGGCCTTGGACGACACCCTCGCCGGTGCCCTGGAGCAGGTGTTTAGCACGTCACCGGATGCCACGGTCGATCCCGAGCCGGTACCCGACGACGGCACCGGTCCGCTCCCCGAGCCCGACCCGACCGAGCCACCGACACCCTCGGTGCCGTCCACCGGTGATCCTGTGCAGGACCTGACCATCGCGATCCAAGATGCCCAACAGGCCTACCAGGAGGGCCAGGACGCCTTGGCCGAGGGCGACTTCGGGGCCTACGGCGAAGCCCAGGACCGACTCGCCGAGGCACTCGAGCGAGCCGCCACGGCCGAGGCGCAGATCGCCGGCGAGGCATTACCGCCACCACCGGTCGAGGAAGGGGTCGAGGAAGCCATTCCCGAGGAACAGGTGACCTGACCCCGGCACTGCTGCCGGACGGGCGATCGCGTATCCTCGTGAAGCGAAACGCAGCGCGGGGTGGAGCAGCTCGGTAGCTCGCTGGGCTCATAACCCAGAGGTCGCAGGTTCAAATCCTGCCCCCGCTACCAACCGAAAGAACCCAGGGCCCAAGCCCTGGGTTCTTTCGTTACGGGGATTGCGGGAAGACCCGCGGGCGGTCAGTTGGCCAAGAGCGTCTCGGCGTCCTGACGGATCTCATCCGGTGCGGTCTTGGGTGCATAGCGCTTGACGTCGCTGCCGTCGGGGGAGACGAGGAATTTGGTGAAGTTCCACTTGATCGAGGATCCAAGCAAGCCGCTGGTGTGGTCCTTCAGGTAGGCGAAGATCGGGTGGGTATTAGATCCGTTGACGTCGATCTTGGTGGACAGCGGGAAGGTCACCCCGTAGTTCACTTCGCAAAATTCCTTGATCTGATCGTCGTCGCCGGGTTCTTGGTGGGCGAACTGATCGCATGGGAAGCCGAGCACCACGAGATCGGGGCCGAGTTCCTCGTGCAACTCCTGCAACCCCTTGTACTGGGGCGTGAATCCGCACTTGCTGGCCGTGTTGACGATCAACAGGGGCTTGCCCTCGTACTCCTTCAAGGAGACTTCCTTACCGGAGTTGTCGGTGAAGCTGAGGTCGTAAATCGAGTCCGTCATGATCCCATTCTCGCCGACCGTCCTTGGTTACGCTCGGCCGGATGGCGAATGGGTCCGCGGTGGTGCTCGACGTAAACGAGACCCTGTTCTCGCTGGAAACCCTCGATCCACTCTTCGAACAATGGGATCTTCGCGGCCAACGCGACCTGTGGTTCACCCGAACGCTGCGTGACGGGTTCGCCCTCACGGCGGCGGGGCAGTATCGGAGTTTTCCCGAAGTAGCCCGGCAAGCACTCGTGTCCTTGGCTCCGGATCGGGTCTCGGTAGCCGAGGCCGATGAACTGCTCAGTGCCTTCGGCTCGCTGGAGCCGCACCCGGAGGTGCGCGCGGCTTTGTCATTGCTGCGCGATTCGCAGGTGTCGGTCGCAACGCTGAGCGTGGGCAACGCGACGAATGTCGAGCGGCTTTTCGCTCGCGCGGGACTCGATGACCTCGTGACCACGCACCTTTCCTGCGAACAGGTGGGTCGATGGAAGCCGGCTCCCGAGCCCTATCGCATGGCGTGCCAGGTGCTCGCCAGTGAGCCGCATGCCACTTGGATGGTCGCCGCGCACGCCTGGGATCTCGCAGGTGCGCACGGCGTAGGCATGCGCACGGCCTGGTTGTCGCGCTTGGAGAAGCGATACGACGAGAACTTCCCATCGCCGGACATCACCGGTGCGGATCTGCTGGAAACAGTTACTCGATTGCTCGAGGACTAACCTGACCCGGTGATCCGCGAGTCCGCTTCCGTCGTCATCGTCGGTTCAGGGATGGGCGGCGGGACCTTGGCTTGGGGTTTGGCTCAGCGTGGAATCGATGTTCTCGTCCTCGAACGCGGCAACTACCTGCCGCGCGAGCCGGAGAACTGGTCCCCGCAGGCGGTGTTCGTCGAGCAGCGGTACAAGCCCGCCGAGTCCTGGTTCGACGACTCCGGCAACCCCTTCTCCCCGGGCGTGCATTACGTGGTGGGTGGCAATACGAAGGTTTACGGCTCGTCCCTACCGCGGCTGCGTGAGCAGGACTTCGAGGAAACCGTCTATCCAGCTGGGCTGAGCCCGGCATGGCCGTTCACGTACGCAGACCTCGAGCCCTATTACGCCTCGATCGAGGAGTTGTTCCGTGTACACGGCACCACCGGGGAGGATCCTTCCGAGCCGTGGCGAAGTTCTCCGTTTCCCTATCCCGCGCTCGAACACGAGCCTTATGTGGCCGAGACGGCCCGACGGTTGGCGGCGCAGGGTCTGCATCCATCGAGTACCGCCATGGGCATCGACTACGGCCCCGGCGGTACGTGCATCAGATGCCGAACCTGCGATGGCTTCCCCTGCCGGCTCGGCGCGAAGTCCGATGCCGAGACATGCGGGATAGCACCGGCCTTGGCTACCGGCCATGTGCGGCTGCTGACCGATGCGAAGGTGGATCGGCTCGTGACCGAAGCCGGTCGCGTGGTGGCCCTAGAAGGTCACCTCGACGGCGAGCCGCTGCACGTGACGGGGGGAGCCTTCGTCGTCTCGGCCGGTGCGGCCAACAGTGCGGCTTTGCTGCTGGCGTCAGCGAACGGTGATCACCCGAAGGGGCTGGCGAACAGCAGTGGCCTAGTCGGCCGCAACTACATGGTGCACAACAACACCCATATTGCTGCCGTCGATCCGCGGCGTGCGAACGACGTCGTGTTCCAAAAGACGATGGCTGTGAACGACTTCTACCGGGATCTCGGTGATGGGATCCCAGGCGGAACCATCCAACTGATCGGCAAGGTCCAGGGAACGATGATGAAGACCCATGCCACGAAGGTGCCGCTGGCGGCACTGGATCGCATCGCCGGTCGCAGCATGGAGTGGTTGGTCATGAGCGAGGACCTGCCCAGCCCGCACAACCGGGTCTCGCTGGACCGACAGGGCAGGATTTGTGTCTCCTGGCGGCGCACCAACTACGACCGCCACGAGAAACTGCTCGCGACAGCCAAGCGGATGCTGCGCCGAGCCGGATACCTCGGCATCTTCGAGCAAAGGTTCGGCATCGCGCTCAACTCCCACATGTGCGGAACCGCGGTGGCGGGAACGGACCCGACGCGAAGTGTGCTCGATCCCTGGTGCCGCTCGCACGACGTACCGAACCTGTTCGTCGTGGACTCCTCCTTCTTCCCCTCCAGCGGTGCGCAGAACCCGGCACTGACGATCGGTGCGCAGGCGTTGCGAGTGGCCGCCGAGGTGGACTGGCCGTCTAGAATGTGAGCGCTCGTTTCGAGAAGGGATCGCAGTGAAGATTTCCACAGGTGTCGTATCAGCCGTCGCAGCCCTCGGACTCGTGGTCGCCGGAGCACCGATCTCCCAGGCGGACGTCTCACTGACGTCCAAGCAACTAACGCAGGCCGGCTATCCGAAGAAGCCGAATGTGGTGGATTGGGCACCGGGCACCGCGAGAATGTCGACTAACACCGCCGCCCAGTGGGAGGACGTCGTCATCACGGGCAAGGCTCCGGACTTCACGACCCCCGGTCAATTGCTGACGCTGTCGCGATACGTGCCGGCGGACACGCAGGGCAACGGTGAGATGAAGCCCTTGAACATCACGACCACCGTCAACCCGAATGGGACCTTCGCGATGCGCATGCAGTTGGGCTACGTGGGTACCTACGGGTACTCGGTCGGTTATGACACCGACTCTTTCTCACCGGAGTTCGTGGGTTTCCAGTTCCAGCTCACTACTACCGGTGATTCCTCGGCGGCGGCGAAGGGTTCCTCCCAAGCGGTTCAACTCACCAGGAAGCAACTCACGCGAGCCGGATTTACCCGGACGCCGAATGTCGCAGGTTGGGGCGGGACCGCCACCATCAGTACGAATCGAGCACCGGCGGGAGCACCCGTCACCATCAGCGGGACTGCACCTGAAGGTATGGCGCCTGGGAGCGTCATGAAGTTGACGCGTTTCGTCGCTACCGACAAGAAGGGTTCGGGCCACTTCGAGGATCTGCCGATCCAAACCGTGGTCAAGGCGGACGGAACCTTCGAACTCACCTTCGAGGTGAACCAGAAGGGGACATACGGATACGGGCTCGGTGTGTCGGAGGAATTCGACTGGCTAGGCATCGAGTTCCAACTCACCACGACCTGATGGCACCTACCGGCGGTGGTCTGCGTGTGGTCTCCGCTAACGTCAACGGCATCCGCGCGGCTCAGCGTCGTGGTGGGGTGGAATGGATGGCCAAGGCCAAGGCCGATGCCATCTGTCTGCAAGAGGTGCGTGCTACCAGGGAGCAACTCGATCAAGTGCTCGCGGACTCTGCCCTGGCCGGTTGGTTCGTCGCCCACTGTGCGGCCCCTGAGAAGGGGCGGGCCGGGGTAGCGGTTCTCACGCGCGAGGAACCGATGGCCGTGCGCCATCGTTTCCGGCAGACATCGATCAACGATCAGGGGCGTTGGGTTGAAGTCGACTTAGATAGCGCGCTGGGACCGGTCACTATCGCGAGCGTGTACGTGCACTCCGGTGAAGCCGGTACGCCCAAGCAGGATGCTAAGTATGCGTTCCTCGCCGGTATGGACGCACGGATGCGGGCCTTGGCCAGGCGTGCGAACTCCACCGGTGTGCAGGCCTTGGTGTGCGGTGATTTCAACATCGCCCACCACGAGGTGGACATCAAGAATTGGAAAGGGAACGTCAAGAGCGCCGGGTTCCTACCCGAGGAACGTGCGTATCTCGACCGCTGGTTCGCTCGCTCGTGGCGGGATCTAGGCCGCGATTTCGGCGGCGAGGGCCCCGGGCCGTACACCTGGTGGTCATGGCGCGGGCAAGCCTTCGACAACGACGCCGGCTGGCGGATCGACTACCACGCGGCCACCCCGGCTCTGGCGGATCGGGCTCAGAAGGTGCGGATCGGCCGGGCTGCTACCTACGACCAGCGGTGGAGCGACCACGCCCCGGTGCTCGTCGACTTCGCCTAGACCCCCCGATGCGGCGTCTCTTGTCGGGCCTCCAGGGCATCAGGGAGGCCCGACAAGAGACGCCGCATCGGGGGAGTGCCCGAGTTAGAGGGCGCGGGAGAAGATCGCGTCGATCTCGGCGAGGTCCGAGGCGCTGACGGCCCGACGACGCTCGCGGTCCCACTCGCGGTAGATCTCCTTGCGGGCGGCCAGCTCGGGGTCGATGGACCGGCTGGGCAGCAAGGTGTGGACGAAATTGCTGAACTTCTTCATGGAGGATCGCTCCCTTTGCGGTCGATGTGCCCGGGGTCTCCGTGGCACGTAGCAAGTATGTCGCATATTTGTTGGAACGCAAAACAAAAAGGGGTGTTTGTGCGCGAATTCACATAGTCGTCCATGACGGAAAAGATGTCCGGACATTTGCTGGACAAGATACCCCTGGGGGTATTAAAGTGGGGTGTGCACCGCAGGAAAGGGTGCGACAACGAACGTCGAATATCGGGAAGGCAGGCACAGCAGTGAGCGCACTGAAGACGGCCACGATAGAAGAACTGGCCGCCGCGCATCAGCGTGGTGAGCGGATCGTGGATGTACGGGAAAAGCATGAGCTAGCCGGCGGGCGCATCCCCGGCGCCGAGCACGTGGCGATGGCGTTGGTTCCGCTGCGGATCGACGAATTCCGCGGCAAGGAATCCGTGTGGATCGTGTGCGAATCGGGGAACCGGAGCTGGCAAGTTGCCGATTACCTGTCTCGTCACGGGGTCGAGGCCTATAACGTGAATGGCGGGATGTCAGCCTGGCGCGCAGCCGGCCTGCGAGTGGAAACAGCAACGTTCGAATCAGGATTAGGAGCAGCGTCATGACCGCAAGTAGTGCACCGCACGTCATCGTGATCGACACCCCGGGTCTGGGTGATCGCGGCTACATCGTCCACGACGGCGCCACCGCCTTCGTGATCGATCCGCAGCGCGATACCGACCGGGTCGAGCAACTCATCGCCGAACACGGCTTGAGCGTTTCCCACGTGGGTGAGACGCACATCCACAACGACTACGTCAACGGCGGCTACCAGTTCGCCAAGAAGCACGGTGCGCGCTACATGGTGCCAGCCGACGTGGAGTTGTCCTACCTCGGTGAAGCGGACGTCGAAGCCGTTGGAGAGGGAGCGACCTTCCGGGTCGGCGACCTCGACGTGCGCGTCGTCCACACCCCCGGGCATACGCCCCATCACATCTCCTTCGCCGTCAGCCGCGATGACCATCCGGGAGCGGTATTCACCGGCGGGTCGTTGCTGTACGGCACAGTGGGGCGACCAGACCTCGTGGCCCCGGATGCCACCGTCAAGCAGGCCCACGATCAATGGCACTCCGCGCATCGACTGGTGGACGCACTCCCGGAGGACACCCAGATCTACCCGACCCACGGATTCGGTTCGTTCTGCTCGTCCATCCAGACCGAGGGCGTGCAGACGTCGTTGGGTCAAGAAAAGAGCATCAACCCAGCGCTCACCCAGGCCGAAGAGGACTTCGTGGAGATGCTGTTGGCCGGGCTCGACGTATTCCCCGCTTACTACGCGCACATGGGCCCAGCGAACGCCGCGGGCCCTGCCGAGATCGATCTCTCGCTGCCCGAGCCGGTGGATCCCGCCGAACTGCGCGCGCGGGTAGCGGCCGGTGAATGGTTGGTCGATCTGCGATCGCGTGAGGTGTTCGCTGCAGGACACGTCCCCGGTGCGGTGAACTTCGACCTCGATGGCGCCTTCATCAACTACCTCGGTTGGATGATCCCGTGGGGGACCCCCATCACGCTGCTCGGCGCTACGACCGAACAGGTGGAGGCTGCGCAACGCGAACTCGTGCGCATCGGAATCGACCGACCGGCCGGGCAAGCCGTCGGTGGCCCCAACTACTGGATGGAAGACGACGCGCAGCCGGCGTTCGTCCGTCGGGTCGACTTTGACGAGATGGCCAAGGAGTGGAAAGCCAATCCTGATGCCGTCGTTATCGACACGCGGCAGATCCTGGAGTGGGAGGCCGGCCACGTGAAGGGCGCGACCTTCATCCCCTTCTACGAGGTGCTCGACCGGCTCGGGGAACTGCCGCGTGATGTCGACGTCTACGTCTACTGCGGCTCGGGCTACCGAGCTGCCGCGGTTGCATCGGTGATGCAGCGCGCAGGCTTCGACAACATCGTCCATGTCGACGACAACTTCGGCAACGCCGCGGTCGCCGGTTTGCAGATCGTGGGCGAGGAAGCACCCGAACGCGAGCCAGGTTGGACGTGGATAGCTTCCCGCGCAACCGTGCGCGAGTACGACAAGGATTCCGCTAACCAAGGAGCCTTTACCGCAAGCTAGAAACACCCCAATGCGTTCAACACATTGTTCGTAAGGACGCCATATCGATAACGACGACCCCCGGGCCGGTGTCTATGACACGATAACGGCCGGGGGTCGTCGCGTCGTTTGAGTCAAGTAGGAGTGTGAACATGGGTGCCGCTGGGATGAGGACCCGCGTCACCTACTCACCGAAGGTGTTCATCCCACTCACCAAATTGTGCCGGGACCGATGCGGTTACTGCACTTTCGCGCAGGCTCCCGCGCATCTTCCGGCTGCTTACCTGTCGCTCGATGAAGTCGAGGACATCGCAGTTCAAGGCGCGCGAGCCGGATGCCACGAAGCCCTGTTCACCCTTGGCGAGTACCCCGAAGCGCGCTACCCGCAAGCACGGGCTTGGTTGGACGAGAACGGCTTCGCCAGCACCGTCGACTACCTGGTGGCCGCCGCTCGGCGTGTGCTCGAGACCACCGGCTTACTGCCGCATGCAAATGCCGGCGCGCTCGACAAGACGGATCTGGCGAAACTCCGGGCCGTCTCACCGAGCCAGGGGATGATGATCGAATCGTTGAACCCCGATCTCGTGGCCCATCGCGGGGCACCCGACAAGGACCCGCAGCGACGCCTGGCCACCTTGGAGTTCGCTGGGGAGCTGCGCATCCCCTTCACCACGGGCATCCTCGTCGGCTTCGGGGAATCGCGCGTCGATCGGATCGCCGCCCTCGAAGCGATTGCAGCAAGTCACGATCGCCACGGTCACGTGCAGGAAGTGATCGTGCAGAACTTCGTGCCCAAGGCTGGCACCACCATGCGTGATGCACCGGCGTGCTCGCTGGAGGACCTCGTCGATGCCATCGGGCTCGCCCGCGAGATCCTGCCCGAAAGCGTCCATGTGCAAGCACCGCCGAATCTGGTGAGCGATATCGGTGCCCTCTTGGGCGCAGGAATCGATGATTTCGGCGGGATCTCCCCGGTCACGGTGGACCACGTGAATCCGGAGCGTCCTTGGCCTTCTTTGACAGACCTTCGTCAGGCGACCGAGGATCATGGCAAGGAACTCGCGCCGCGATTGACGGTGTATCCAAAGTTCGCGCTTGCCGCCGGCACGTGGATCGACGAGGACCTGCACTTCGCCGTCCTCGACCGCAGTGATGCCGAAGGCTTGGCACGCGATGATCCGGGCGCATGCTTCCCCGAACACTACGAGCAAGCGGCCAACGTGGGTACCGGCGCCGAAGTGGTCCAGATCGGCAGGCGTTCCACCGCGTGGTACTCAGGGGCCGACCGGGTACCGGTGACCCTGGTCCCGGGCGATGCGCGGATTGCTGGACCAGTACGTGAGGTGCTCGACGGAGTGCTCGCCGGACACAAAGTCGAGGCTGAGCAATTGGCGGCATTGTTCGCCGCTCGCGGTCGCGAAGTAGCCGCGATCGCCGAGGTAGCCGATAGCCTCCGCGAGCAGGTCAACGGATCGACGGTGACCTTCGTGCGCAACCGCAACATCAACTACACGAACGTTTGCACCTACAAGTGCACGTTCTGCGGCTTCTCGAAGGGCCCCTTGTCGCTCAATCTGCGTGGGCGTCCCTACCTGCTGGAAGACGACGAGATCGTCGCCCGGGTAGTCGAAGCCGCCTCGCTCGGCGCCACCGAAGTGTGCTTGCAAGGCGGTATCCATCCACAGTTCGATGGCGACTATTACGTCCGGGTCACCGAACTGGTGAAGGACGCCGTTCCCGGCATGCACGTCCACGGCTTCACCGCTTTGGAGGTGCTCGAAGGCTCCCGTCGTCTCGAGGAGCCGTTGGAGTCCTACCTGCAGCGCATCAAGGATGCCGGTCTGGCGTCCCTTCCCGGTACCGCTGCGGAGATTTTGCATGACGACATCCGGGCCGTGCTGTGCCCGGACAAGGTCACCACCGAGGAGTGGTTGATGGTGCACGAGACAGCGCATCGACTCGGGTTGCGCTCGAACGTCACCATCATGTTCGGCAGCATCGAGCAGCCGGAACACTGGATCGCCCACATCCTGGCCACGCGCGAACTCCAGGCGCGAACCGGTGGCTTCACCGAGTTCATCCCCCTGCCCTTCGTGCATATGGCATCGCCCATCTACCTCAAGCGCAAAGCCCGTCGGGGACCTACCTGGCGAGAGGTCGTCCTTATGCACGCGATAGGTCGAATCGCCTATCGCGGATTCATCGACAACGTGCAGGCCTCCTGGGTGAAGCTCGGGCTCGACGGTGCTGTGCAGTTGATTCAGGCGGGTGTTAATGATGTCGGCGGCACCTTGATGGATGAGAACATCTCAAGGGCCGCCGGTGCTGCACATGGGCAGGGAATGGAGCCGGCGGAACTCGCCGTCCGGCTGGCACCGTTGCAGCGCACCTTGGTGCAACGCAACACGATCTACCAACCGATAGCCGCGATGGATGGAGTAGCAGGGTGAAGATTCGCGCAGTGCATTCCGCGAACCACGAAACGTGGTCCGAGGCCGCTCGGGACTTAGATGAGCCCACGGTTATCGCGACGTGCGCGCTCGTGGTCGCGAACCCGTTGGCTGGCCGTGGATACGTCGCCGACCTCGCTGAACTCGAGCAGTTAGGCGCTGATGCGGCCGAAGTGCTCGTGCAGCGCTGCTTGGCGCAGTTGGCCAGTGCTGGGAAAGGGCCCGAGGATGTGCGCGGCTACGGCAAAGGCGCGATCGTGGGAACGGCTGGCGACCGCGAGCACAGTGCGGCGATCTTGCATCCTCGCTTCGGGGCCCCGGTTCGCTCGTCGATCGGTGGGGGATCGGACATCATCCCCGGAACCAAGAAGGTTGCCGGGCCCGGTGCGCA
>CAZJYN010000011.1:30596-40437 GCA_964550285.1 uncultured Rubrivirga sp. | reverse complement strand
CCGGAATCGCCGCCGCTAACGTCGTTTCCCCCGGAATCCGGGGGAAACGCTTAGGTGCGGGCGCCGGGCTTCCAAAGGACGTCGTCGCCGTTGTTGGCGATCCGACCCAAGATGAACAACAGATCGCTGAGCCGGTTCAAGTACGCGGCGGTGAGGGGGTTCATGCCGCCGTGGTACATGTCCAGCGCGGCCCAGGTACTGCGCTCCGCGCGCCGTACGACGGTGCGGGCCACGTGCAGGTACGCCGCGACGGGGGTCCCGCCCGGCAGCACGAACGAACGCAGCGGCTCGAGGCGGGCGTTGTACTCATCGCAAGCAGCCTCGATCGCTTCGACATAGGCATCGGTGATGCGCAATGGTGGGTGCTCGGGTTCCTCGATCACCGGGGTGCATAGATCGGCACCGACATCGAAGAGGTCGTTTTGGATCGCGGTCAGCAACCCCCGAAGTTCGTCGTCGAGTCCACCTTGGGCGAGGACGACCCCGATAGCGCAGTTCGCCTCGTCGACATCGGCGTAGGCCCGCAGCCGGGGGTCGTTCTTGCCGGTGCGGCTCATGTCCCCTAGGGAGGTAGTGCCGTCGTCGCCGGTGCGGGTGTAGATACGCGTCAGGTTGACCATGTCTCGACCCTAGGGCAGGGAGGTCCATCACGCAGGGGCCACACGCTCGTACGATTCGAGCGTGGAGGCCCTCACAGTGGTCGGCGGCAGTCGACTCACCGGTTCGGTGCAGGTCACCGGGGCCAAGAACTCGGTTCTGAAGTTGATGGCCGCGGCGTTGCTTGCAGAGGGCACGACGACGATCACCAACGTCCCGGACATCGTGGATGTGGAGATCATGTCCGAACTGCTCCGCCGCCTCGATTGCGAGGTCGAGCAGCACCCGGCAGAGGGCATCGTGCGGATCACCGTGCCCGCCCAGCCCCACTATCGCGCCGACTACGACCTCGTTCGCAAGATGCGCGCTTCGATCTGCGTCTTAGGTCCGCTGGTGTCGCGCTGCGGCGAAGCCGACGTGGCACTCCCGGGCGGGGACAACATCGGATCCCGCGGACTCGATCTGCACATCGATGGCCTGCAGCGCATGGGTGCCGAAGTCGTCAATGAGCACGGCTATCTGATCGCGACGGCCCAACGACTTAAAGGCGCGCATATCTGGCTGGACTTCCCCAGTGTGGGGGCCACCGAGACCTTGATCATGGCGGCCGTACGGGCGCAAGGACGCACGATCATCGACAATGCCGCGCGCGAGCCCGAGATCGTCGACATCTGCTCGATGCTCGTTTCCATGGGCGCGCACATCGAGGGCATCGGCACCTCAGCGGTGACCATCGACGGGGTGGAATCGCTGCACCCGGTCGAGCATCGGGTGGTTCCCGATCGAATCGTCGCCGGCACTTGGGCAGTCGCCGCGGCGATCACCGGGGGTGACATCACGGTCGAAGGCGCGAACCCTGAGCACTTGCGCATCGCGTTGGACAAGCTCCACACCGCAGGTGCCGACGTCCACGTCACGGACACGACTTTTCGGATCGTGATGGAACGACGCCCGAAAGCAGTAGATATCGTCACTTTGCCCTACCCGGGGTTTCCCACCGACCTGCAGCCGCAGTTCATCGCCTTGAACTCCATCGCAGACGGCGCCGCACTGGTCACCGAAAACCTGTTCGAAGCGCGTTTCCGATTCGTCCGGGAATTAGCCCGGCTGGGGGCCGATGTCCGCACCGACGGTCACCACGCCTTGATCCGAGGTAAGGCCGGCTTGTCCGGCGCACCTGTGGAGGCCACGGATATCCGCGCTGGCGCCGGGCTGGTGCTGGCAGGACTGGTGGCCGAGGGTCGTACGGAGATCTACGGAGTGGGTCACATCGATCGGGGCTATGCCGGATTCGCCGAACAACTGTGCGATCTCGGCGCCCAGGTCGAGCGGATCAGTGCGTGAGGACCTCGCGCGCCCGCTGTTCGTCCTTCGGCCACACCATCACCCGCGGCCCGTCCAAGGTGGTGGCCAGATTCGCTCGGATCCCGGCGTCCTCCAAGCGGCGGCGCAGCATTTCACCGTCGATGTACGTGGCCGGCGAGGCGATCGGGGTGAGCATCCCGTACTGATCCTCGGCCCCGGGCTTGGAGGCGGCCGCGACCACGGAGGTCTTCTTGGCGCTGAAGGCCCACCGCAGGATGACGATGAGTATGCCGATCGCCACCATGGCCACAATGGGCCCGAAGAGGTAGGAAAAGGAGTTACTCACGGGGCCATCGTGGCCTGCTCGCTGCCAATCCGCCACCTCAACCCCCGGTGCCTCGTACCCTGGGGGCGTGACGGATGCTCGCCAGGACCGCGACCGACCGTGGTTGATGCGGACCTATGCCGGCCACTCCTCTGCTTCGGCCACAAACGAGTTGTTCCGCCGGAACCTGGCCAAAGGGCAGACTGGCCTTTCGGTCGCCTTCGACCTGCCCACGCAAACCGGTTACGACCCGGACTCGGCGATGGCTGCGGGCGAGGTCGGCAAGGTAGGGGTGCCGATCGCCCACCTTGGGGACATGCGCCGATTGTTCGATCAGATCCCGCTGGCCCAGATGAACACCTCGATGACCATCAATGCCACTGCGATGTGGTTGCTGGCGCTGTACGTCGTCGCGGCCGAAGAGCAGGGAGCCGAACCTGCTGGGCTCCAAGGAACCACGCAAAACGACATCATCAAGGAGTACCTCTCTCGAGGCACCTACGCCTTTCCTCCTGAACCGAGTCTGCGGTTGATCACCGACACCATCGTGTACACCGTGCGCGAGATCCCGAAGTGGAACCCGATCAACATCTGTAGCTACCACCTGCAAGAAGCCGGAGCCACGCCCACGCAGGAGATCGCCTATGCGATGGCCACGGCGATCGAGGTGCTCGATCGTGTTCGTGCCCGCGGAGTAGTTCCCGATGCTGAATTCGGTGCGGTGGTGGCAAGGATGTCCTTCTTCGTCAACGCAGGCGTGCGCTTCGTCGAGGAGATGTGCAAGATGCGCGCCTTCGTCGAGATGTGGGACACCATCACCCAGGAGCGCTACGGAGTCGAGGACCCCAAGCAGCGGCGCTTTCGCTACGGGGTGCAGGTGAACTCCCTGGGACTGTCCGAAGCCCAGCCGGAGAACAACGTCTACCGCATCATGCTCGAGATGCTCGCCGTCACGTTGTCCAAGGATGCGCGTGCACGCGCGGTGCAATTGCCGGCGTGGAATGAGGCGCTCGGCCTGCCTCGGCCCTGGGATCAGCAATGGTCCTTGCGTATGCAGCAGGTGCTCGCCTACGAGACGGATCTGCTGGAGTACGACGATCTGTTCACCGGCTCCCCGGTGGTGCAAGCCAAGGTCGACGACATCGTGCAAGCTGCGACCGCCGAACTCGACACCGTCTTGGAAATGGGTGGAGCGGTGGCCGCCGTGGAGTCCGGATACATGAAGCAGCAACTCGTGGCCTCGCTCACCGAACGACGGGCGCGAATCGAGTCCGGCGAGGACGTCGTCGTGGGCCTGAACGCCTTCGAACTCAGTGAGCCGAGTCCGCTGCAGATCGAAGGTGAGAACGCGGTGTACGTGGTTGACCCTGCGGTCGAGGCCGAGGCTGTGGAGAGCCTGGTGCGCTGGCGGGCGGAACGTTCCGATGATGCGGTGGCACAGGCGCTAGCTGTGTTGACGAGGGCGGCTGCGCAGGACGCGGATCTGATGATGCCGACCCTGGCGTGCGCGCGCGCCGGAGTGACCACCGGCGAGTGGGCCGAAGCGCTGCGCGGGGCTTTCGGCGAGTACCGGGCTCCCACCGGCATCGACGCGACTCCGGCGGTCCTCCCGCGGGGGGAGTCGGGTTCTGGCATCGCCCAAGTCGCATCGCGAGTGCGCGACCTTTCGAACCAGCGTGGTCGGCCTTTCCGCTTCCTGGTCGGCAAGCCCGGGTTGGACGGTCACTCCAACGGCGCTGAACAGATCGCGGTCCGTGCACGGGATGCAGGCTTCGAGGTCATCTACCAGGGCATTCGGTTAAGTCCCGAGCAGATCGTCGACGCGGCGATAGCCGAGGATGTCGACGTCATCGGGTTGTCGATCCTGTCCGGCTCGCATCGTTCGCTGGTGCCCGCGGTCCTGGAGGGATTGCGGGCAGCGGGTGCGGTGGATATCCCGCTCGTGGTGGGCGGCATCATCCCGGCCGAGGACGAGATTTGGCTGCGTGAGCAGGGGGTTGCCGCAGTGTTCACGCCCAAGGACTACGACGTATCCATCATCTTGGATCGAGTAGTTGATCTGCTCGCCGCGTAGGCTGGCGCGGTGCGTTTGCTCGTGGCCCGCTGCACGGTCGACTACCAGGGTCGATTGACAGCACACCTACCTGAAGCAATCCGGCTCATCATGGTGAAGGCCGATGGCTCGGTTCTCGTGCACGCCGACGGTGGCTCCTACAAGCCGTTGAATTGGATGTCCCCGCCGTGTTGGCTGACCGAGAGTCAAGGCGAAGGCGAGGGCGCAGGCGAGGGCGAGTATTCCGTCTGGGTGGTGGAGAACAAGGGGCAGGAGCGCTTGACCATCACCTTGCACGAGGTCCTGCACGACTCCGAGCACGAACTAGGAACCGATCCGGGGCTGGTCAAGGATGGTGTGGAGGCGCACTTGCAGAAGTTGCTGGCCGAGCACGTGGAGTCCTTCGGTTCGGGTTGGACGCTCGTGCGCCGCGAGTACCCCACGGCCATCGGACCGGTGGACCTACTGTGCCGGGACGGCGATGGCTCGACGGTGGCGGTGGAGATCAAGCGGCGTGGGGAGATCGACGGAGTCGAGCAACTCAGCCGCTACCTGGAGTTGCTCAACCGAGATCCCCTCCTGGCACCGGTATCGGGCGTGTTTGCGGCGCAGGAGATCAAGCCCCAGGCCAAGACTCTGGCCCAGGACCGGGGGATCCGGTGCCTGGTCGTCGATTACGAGGAGTTGAAGGGAACTTCGGATTCCAGCCAACGGCTGTTCTGAGGTTTGACAGACTGCACCGATGGGGATGGATATCAAGACCGTAGCCGTCATCGGCATGGGAACTATGGGCATCGGAATCGCCGAGGTGCTCGCTAGGCACGGCTTCTCGGTGCGCGGAATCGACGTCGACGACGACACCCTCGATCAGGCGCGCTTGAGGATCGAGGCCTCGACGGAACGGGCGGTGAGTGGCGGGAAGATGACGGTCGATGAGCGAGGCACCGCCCTCGACCAGATCACGTACTCGACCAACATCCAAGAGTGCCTCACAGCCGACCTGGTGATCGAAGCGGTCACCGAGGACCTGCAGTTGAAGCGGGACGTCTTCGCGCAACTCGACGGATTGGTCCCCGACCATGTGATCTGGTGCACGAATACGTCGTCGTTGTCGGTTACCGAGATCTCCACCGCGGTCAGTAACCCTGCGCGCCTTGTCGGTTTGCACTTCTTCAACCCTGCTCCGGTGCAAGATTTCGTGGAAGTGGTGCGGACGGTCGTTACCGATGCCGAGGTCGTCGAGCAGGTGCAAGCCTTCGCGCAATCGTTGGGCAAGGAAGTAGTTATCTGCGACGACAAGGCCGGCTTCATCGCCAACAGCTTGTTGTTCGGCTACCTCAACCACGCGGCTTCCATGTACGAACAAAAGTACGCAACCCGCGAGGACATCGACGCTGCGATGCGCCTGGGCTGTGGCCTTCCGATGGGACCGCTGGCGCTACTCGACCTCATCGGCCTAGATACCGCGTACCAGATCCTGGACACGATGTACCGGGAAGGCCGCGACCGGCTGCATGCTCCAAGTCCCATCCTCAAGCACATGATCACCGCAGGCTTGAAGGGTCGAAAGACCGGCCGGGGCTTTTACACCTACGCCGAACCGGACTCACCGGAAGTCGTGCCGGATGCGCAGGGTGAGGATTCAGTCCAATCCGAAGCGGTGCCTCGTCCGGTGGAATCAGTGGGCGTCGTGGGTTCGGGAACGATGGCAACGGGAATCATCGAGGTCTTCGCGAAGGCAGGGATACCCGTTACTTTCGTCGCTCGATCCGCAGACAAGGTCACCAAGGTGATCGGGGCTATCGACCGAAGCTTGGAGAAGGCCGTTCAGCGCGGGAAGTTGGAGCAATCCGCCGCCGACGATGCACGCGCACGGATCCAAGGCACCACGCACCTCGAGGAATTGGGCGAAGTGGATGTCGTCCTCGAAGCCGTGATCGAGGAACTCGATGTCAAAACGGCACTGTTCGAAAACCTCGATGAGATCTGCAAGCCCGGTGCGATCCTGGCCACTACTACCTCCTCTCTCCCGGTGGTGGATCTTGCAGCGGTGACCTCGCGGCCGGCGGATGTCGTCGGGCTGCACTTCTTCAATCCGGCACCGGTGATGAAGTTGGTCGAGATCGTCGACACAGTCGCCACCGCACCGGATGTCATCGCGACCGCCGAAGTATTGGTCGAGCGGATTAGGAAAGTGGGAGTGCGTTGCGGTGATCGGGCTGGCTTCATCGTCAACGCACTGTTGTTCCCCTACTTGAACGACGCCATCAAGATGGCCGAGGGGAACTACGCCGGAACGCAGGACATCGATACCGCGATGAAGCTCGGCTGCGGTTACCCGATGGGCCCCTTCGAACTCCTCGACGTCGTCGGCCTCGATGTTTCCCTGGCCATCCAGCAAACGCTCTACCGGGAGTTCCGAGAGCCCGGTTTCGCGCCGGCCCCCTGGCTCGAACATCTGGTCACCGCCGGATACACCGGCCGGAAAGCTGGGCGGGGGTTCCGCTCCTACGCTTAAGCCGATGGGACGCAAGAACCGACGCAAGGACGAGTCCGGACCGGCACGCGCGCCGGGGCCGCCCGCGCCGCGCGTGGAATCGCATGCCGATGGCGATTGGTATGTGCGATCGCTGACCGGATCGTCCTCGACCAAGACCTACCGGTGTCCGGGATGCGATCACGAGATCCGACCGGCCACTCCGCATATCGTCGCGTGGAGTGCCGATGATCCAAGCGGGGCGGATGATCGCCGGCACTGGCATACGCCGTGTTGGCAGGCACGCGGACGTCGAAAGCCCGCTCGATGACCGCCGGATCGGAGATCACCGCGAATTCCGTGCTGCCCGCAAGGCGTTTCCCGCTACGCCTGCAAACCTCCGACGGCCTGCGCTTGGTAGGGGAGTTGGCGTTGCCGCAGGAGGCGACCCCGAAAGCCACGATCATCTGCGTGCACCCGCTACCCACCCACGGCGGCATGATGGATTCGCATGTGCTGCGCAAGATGGCCTG
This sequence comes from uncultured Rubrivirga sp., assembly GCA_964550285.1. Classification (GTDB taxonomy): domain Bacteria; phylum Actinomycetota; class Actinomycetes; order S36-B12; family S36-B12; genus S36-B12. Next base: position 33,148 of record CAZJYN010000011.1, on the reverse strand, counting down.
GCGGCTGCCAGCCCTGGCGGATATCGCGGTGTTGCGTTTCAACACGCGGGGGACTTCCAGTGAGGCGGGAAGTAGCGAGGGTGCCTTCGACGAGGCGCGGGGCGAAGGGCGGGACCTGCGCGCTGCTATCCACTACGCGGTCGGACAGGAACTAGCGAACATCTGGTTGTTGGGCTGGTCATTCGGTACCGACGTCGTACTCAAGCATGGCGATATCGAACCCGTTCGCGGCGCCTTGCTGCTGAGCCCGCCGCTGCGTTTCACCACCGCCGAGGAACTTCGCTCCTGGCAGGACGCACCGCGTGAGGTGGTGGCGTTCGTACCCGAGTACGACGATTTCCTGCCACCGGACGCAGCCATCGAGGCCTTCGCGGTGGCACCGCGGATCAAGGTCGTACCCGTGCCCGAGGCCAAGCACCTGTGGGTGGGCGAGAGGTTCGTGGCAGATCTGCTGAATCGGATCGTCGCTGAAGTGCTGCCCGGAAGTCCGCCGCTGCCGAGCACCTGGTCTGGTCCGATCGAGCGTTGGAGCGATCTATGACCATTCTCCGCTGGCACGATGCGGGCGCGGGTCCGGTGGTGGTGTTGTTGCACGCCTTCCCGTGCGATCACCGAATGTGGCAAGCCCAAGTACCGACGCTGGTCGATGCAGGCTGGCGCGTGCTCGTCCCCGACCTGCCCGGTTTCGGTGACAGTCCCTTGCCACAGACACTGCCGGAAACACTGCCCGCGTCCGAACCATCGCTTGGCGCGGTAGTGGATCTGATCGTCGCGGACCTGCTCGAACTCGGCGTCGATCGGCTTATCGTCGGCGGCTTGTCCGTGGGTGGCTACCTGGTGATGGAGTGGCTGCGCAAGGACCCGCAAATGCTCGCCGGGATAGCCCTATGCGACACCAAGGCCACCGCCGATGCTCCGGCGGCTAAGCAGGGGCGGTTGGAGATGGCCGCAGCGATCGAGTCCGATCCGACGGTCACCGCTGCGCTGCTACGCGAACGAGTGCTGCCGGTGATTGTCGGCAAGACCACCCACGCGCAACGCCCCGAGGTGGTCGCTCTCGTGGCGGGGTGGATGGATGCGGCAGCCCCACACACGATCGCCTGGTACCAAAGGGCGATGGCGGCGCGGCCCGATTCGTTGGCCACCCTCGCCGAGTGCGAGATCCCCGCGCTGGTGCTGTGGGGTGAGCAGGATTCGATGTCCGATCGCAGTGAGCAGGAACTGATGCTCGACGCGCTACGCGATGCCCGCTTCGCCTCCATCGCCGGTGCCGGGCACCTCTCGGCGATCGAGAATCCTGCAGACGTCAGGCACGAACTCGTCGCCTTCGCGCAGGCGGTGCGCAACAGCACCCTGGATGGATAAGGGGCGCAACGGCGAGTTGTGCGGCTAGTCGACGAGGCGGAAACTCACGATCCGGTCATCGTCGGCGCGCGGGTCGCCGCGGCCGTCGGTGTTGCTCGTCGCCAACCATAAGCGTCCGTCGGAAGTGACCTCGATCGTGCGCAGCCTGTTGCCCTTCTCCACATCGACGGCGACCGGCTTGCCGGCCCGGGTGCCCTCGAGTGGCACCCGCCAGAGCACTTCACCGCGCAAACTCGCCACGTACGCAGCGCCGTCGGAGATCGCCAGCCCGCTAGGGGAAGCCTTCGAGGTGGGGGTCCACACCACCTTGGGGTTGGTGAAATCGGGGTTGTCGCTGCGGCCCTCGACCACGGGCCAGCCGTAGTTGCGCCCGGCGCGTAGCAGGTTCAACTCGTCGGCGATCCGTGTTCCGAACTCGGTGGCCCACAAGCGGCCGTCGTCGTCGAAGGCCAGGCCTTGCACGTTGCGGTGTCCGAGGGTGAACACCGGCGAGTCATCGAAGGGGTTGCCCTGCGCGGGATTACCGCGGTAGTCGATGCGCAGCACTTTCCCAGCGAGGCTGTCGAGATCTTGGCTCAGCTCCGGATCCCCGGCGTCGCCGGTGGCTACGTAGAGCGTGGCGTCCGGGCCAACCAGGATGCGTCCGCCGTTGTGGAAACTGGCTTTCGGGATTCCGGTCAGGATCGGCGTCTGCTTGCCCAGGCGCCGGCCATCCCACGCGATGCGCACCACGCGGTTGTCGCGCTTGCCGGTGAAGTAGGCGAACAGGTAGTCCGGATCGGCGCCGTCGTCGGTCTCGGGGATAGCGATGCCCAGGAGTCCGCCTTCGCCATCGGGCCGTACCCCCTTCACTTTCCCGACCACCGGGGCATCGGTGAGCGATATGGCTGGACGTCCATCGGCGCGGGCCGGGATACGGCGGATCCGCGCGGTGTCCCGCTCGGAGACCAGGGCCGAACCGTCGGGCAAGAAGGCCAGGCCCCACGGGGTGTCCAGATCCTCGGCGATGGTGCGATCGGCAATCACCCGCACGGTCGGGCCTGCGGCGGCCGGTCCGGCGCCGAGGGAAGCGATGGCCACTCCGGCGGCCACCGCGAATACGGCCCCGCTGGCTAGTGCACTGGCAACCCAGGTTCGACGACGCATTCATTCAGTATGCGTCACGATCGGATACTCGGCACCCGGCA
>CAZJYN010000011.1:0-30496 GCA_964550285.1 uncultured Rubrivirga sp. | reverse complement strand
TGCACACCGTCGGAGACGAAGAAGTCGCTTTGGCCGTCTGCGCGAGAGTTCCAGTCGGCGATCACCACGTTCGGGTAATCCGGCGCGACGTCGTCGATGATGGCGTTGTTCGGCTGCTCCCACGACCGGGGCACCGAGGCGTTGACGAGCACTACCTGCTCGTAGTCGGTGAGCGGGTCGAGGGTGTTGCGCAGGATCTCCTCGGTGAGTACGCCGTTAGTGGCCACATGCAAGACCACGACATTGGCGAGCTTGTCTCGCCGGTTGAGCTTCTTCACCCGCCCGGTGAACGCTCCGGGCATCCGCGAGACCTTCGCATCCACCTTGGCCCCGGGGATGGCGCCGGTGATCGCATCACGGGCACCGAGGACGACGGAGTCGCCGAGGACACTGACGCTTCCGTTCTGCGCACGGATCTCCTCGATCGTCGGCTCGGGTGCTTCCTCGGTCGCGGGCTCGTCGGTCGCGGGCTCGTCTACGTCTTCGTCCGGCGATCCGGCCGGAGCACCATCCTTGCTATCGGTTGCAGCAGCCTCGACCGCGCCCCGGTCCGGTGGCTCCTCGTCGATCGCCACTTCCAGCGGGCCACCGTCGGCGATACCCATCGCCTCGGCTACATCGGGGGCGATGGCATCTCGACCTTCGCCGGGGATGAGCACCAGCGCGAGCGCTACCGCCGTCGTCGCGACGGTGGCGATAATCGCCGTGGCCACCGCGGCGATCGCCCGCAGCCCGGTGATCGCGCCCGAGCGCAGACCCTTCCAGGTCCGCCCGAGTAGGCCGCGCCGGATCGGCATCTCCACCAGGCGGTAGCTCGCCTCGGCGATCGCCAAGGTGATCGTCATGCGTGCCACGAAGGCCACCGGCTCGCTCCAGGGAACGTCGATCCCAGGCCTGGTCACCATGAAGATCGGCCAGTGCCACAGGTAGATGCCATAGGAACGCCGCCCGAGGTAGCGCAGGACACCCACTCCGAGCAGCGGGCCGAGCGGTGAGGCCGGGTGCGTGACGGCAGCGATCAGCACGGCGGTGAAGACCGCGAGGGCCAAGAAGCCGCCGCGGTAAAGCCACGGGGTGAACTCCCCGACGAAGAAGTAGAAGCCGAGGACGACCGCCAGCATCGCGACACCGACGCCGGTCACGATCGCGCGAGGGGAACTCGGCAGCGCCGCATTCAGCCGGCCCGGGCGCCAGACCGTGGCCAGTGCGGCACCCACGAGCAGCCCCATGCTGTGTGAGTCGGTACCGAAGTAGGCGCGGGAGGGGTCGGCGTCGACCGGGTAGCCGCCGCGGATGGCCAAGAACGCCATCCACACGGTGGACGCGACGGCGACGACGATGGCTACTCGGCGCACGAGTGGACGGCCACCTCGACGGACCAAGAAGAGCGCGACGGCCGGCCAGATCAAGTAGAACTGCTCCTCGACCGCCAGGGACCACAGGTGCTTGAGTAGTGGGGGTCGACCCATCGATTCGAAGTAGGACTGATCGAGGGCGATGTACCACCAGTTGTTCAGGTACAAGATCGTCGCGAGTGCGTCCTGGCGGAAGGCGCTGAGCGCATCGCGGTAGAACAGCAGCACGGCCGCGCCGACCACCACCAAGAGCAGCAGCACGGCTGGCAGCAGGCGGCGGGCCCGGCCGAGGTAGAAGCGGCGGAAGTCCACGCGACCGGACCGGTCGTACTCCTCCAGGATCAACGAGGTGATCAAGAAGCCGCTGAGGACGAAGAAGACGTCCACCCCGAGGAATCCACCGGGTACCCAGTCCAGGCCCGCGTGGTAGAGCAGCACCCCGATGATGGCGATGGCGCGCAGCCCGTCCAAGCCCGGGAGGTAGCCCATCTCCCCGGCGGCCCGGCCCCGATCTAGCCGCCAGGGCATCCGTTCGTCGACGGAGGCGGCGGCTGGGGAGGTCACCTGTTCATGCTAGGCGAGCGAAGGTGTACGGGGGGTTATCTGGACTGGCGGAAAAGGTGAAGACGTTCGCCCACCTTCTCGCGCATCGCGAGGTCGGTGACGCCCATCCCCTCGGCGGGGGCCAGGCACAGCACGCCGACCTTGCCCTGATGCATGTTGCGGTGTACTTCCCAGGCCGCTTGGCCTGCCTCGGTCAACGGCAGCACCTTGGAAAGCGTCGGTTGGATCATTCCCTTGGCCACCAGCCGGTTGGCCTCGTAGGCCTCCCGGTAGTTCGCGAAATGCGTGCCGACGATGCGCTTGAGGTTGTTCCACAGGTAGCGGTTGTCGTACTCGTGCATGAAGCCCGAAGTGGAGGCGCAGGTGACGATGGTGCCGCCCTTCTTGGCGACGTAGACACTGGCACCGAATGTCTCGCGTCCGGGATGCTCGAAAACGATGTCCACATCGTCCCCGCCGGTCAACTCGCGGATCTTCTTACCCAAGCGTTGCCATTCCTTGGGGTCTTGGGTGTGCTCGTCCTTCCAAAAGCGGTAGTCCTCCGCGGAGCGGTCGATGATCAACTCGGCCCCCAATGACCGGACGATCTCGGCCTTTTGTGGACTAGACACCACGCAGACCGGGATGGCGCCACCGTTGAGCGCCAACTGCGTGGCGTAGGAACCCAGTCCACCGGATGCTCCCCAGATGAGAACGACATCACCTTGCTTCATCGCGCCGCCGTTCTTGGAGACCAACTGCCGGTAGGCCGTCGAGTTCACCAATCCGGGGGCGGCGGCTTCCTCCCAGGTCAAGTGTTCGGACTTAGGCATGAGTTGATTGGCCTTCACGACCGCGAGTTGGGCCAGGCCACCGAAGTTCGTCTCGTATCCCCAGATCCGCTGCTGGGGGTCGAGCATGGTGTCGTTATGGCCGAGCGGGGATTCCAACTCCACCGATAGGCAGTGCGCTACGACGCGATCCCCGGGTTGCCAGGCGTGCACACCCGGACCGGTCCGCAAGACCACGCCCGAGGCGTCCGAACCGATCACGTGGTAGTCCAGCGCGTGCCGCTTGGCGTCGTCGTTGGCCTTGGCGTAGCGATCCAGATGCCCGAAGGCCGACACCGGTTCGAACAACGACGACCACACGGTGTTGTAGTTCATGCTCGAGGCCATCACGGCGATCAGCGCTTCGCCCGGTGCGAGCTCGGGAACCGGCACCGGCTCGATATGGATCGACTCGCGGGGATCCTTGTCGCGCGATTCCCGCCCGGCGAACATCTGCTCCTCGTCGCGGTGCAAGGTCGCGGCGAGGTACTCCGGTGGCAGGGGTAGGTCCCCGAGCGCTGGATCCTGGGATTCGATGGCGGTGACGATGGTCTCGAAGGAGTTGCTCATTGGGCCATTCAACCGAAGTCAGGAAAGCGTGGGGAGGATTCCGGCATTCCAGGCGACGAGCAGGCCGACCGAGGCGACGGTGCCCAACAGCACGAGGCGGCGGATGCGTTTCGCGGCGAACAGGACCAATGCGGCGACCACGACGCCGACGACGACCCAAGCGGCAACCGGCAGCTGCGCTGGCAGGTCCACGGGGAGTCCGGCGGGTAACTCGGTGGGGATGATGTCCCAGGGAAGCACCCCCTGATTGTGGAGTACGAGCCGGTGATCTGCCGGTAACCGCGCCCGGGTGGAACGAGCTACCCGGCGTGTTGCACCAGTTCGATCAGCACCCCACCGGTGTCCTTGGGGTGGGTGAAGTTGATGCGCGAGCCGGCCGTGCCCTGCTTGGGCGCGTCGTACAGCAGCCTGACCCCGGCTGCCCGCAGGTGCTCGCTGGCGGCTTCGATGTCGGTGACCGTGTAGGCCATCTGCTGGATGCCGGGTCCGCTTCGGTCCAGGAACTTGCCGATGGGCGAGTCCGCCCGCAGGGGTGCGAGCAACTGGATCCACGCGCCGGATTCGTCCCCCTCGAGCATCGCCTCGCGAACTCCCTGCTCCTCGTTGACCTCTTCATGGGCCACCGAGAAACCGAATGCTCGGGAGTAGAAGTCGATGGCGGAGTCGAGGTCGGCGACGGCGATCCCGACGTGGTCGATGCGGGTTACCCAAGGCTGCATGGCAACTATGGTGTCACCAACGTCCGCGCCGCATGCGCGGTTCCCGGGGAAGGAGAGCCCATGTCCTTGCAAGACGGAGCAGTTGTTCTCGGTGGCGCGCGCACGCCGATGGGGCGCCTGCAGGGTGCGTTCGCGGGGTTGTCGGCCGCCGATCTCGGGGGAGTGGCTATCGCCGAAGCGCTCGTGCGGTCGGGCGTGCCCGCCCCGGATGTGGACTACGTGATCATGGGTCAGGTCCTGCAAGCCGGAACCGGCCAGAACACAGCCCGGCAGGCTGCGATCAAGGGCGGCCTGGGGATGGCTGTCCCGGCGCTGACCATCAACAAGGTGTGCCTGTCGGGGATCGATGCCATCGCGTTGGCCGATCAGGTGATTCGCGCCGGGGAATTCGACGCGGTGATCGCCGGCGGTATGGAATCGATGTCCGGTGCCCCACACCTGCTGGTCGGTTCGCGCGATGGCGTGAAGTACGGGGACTGGACCATGACCGATGCGATGGCCTTCGACGGCCTTACGTGCGCCTTCGATGAGTGCGCGATGGGTGAAGCCACCGAGAACTACAACTCCCGCTACGCACTCACCCGCGAAGAACAAGACCAGGTGGCGGCCGCTTCGCATGCCCGAGCGGCAGCCGCGCAGGAAGCCGGCTTATTCGCCGAGGAGATCGCCGCGGTAACCATCCCCCAACGCAAGGGCGATCCGATCGTGGTGACCCAAGATGAGGGAATCCGAGCGAACACGACCGTGGACTCGCTCGGGGGACTGCGCCCGGCATTCGCGAAGGACGGCACCATCACCGCCGGCAATGCTTCGCAGATCTCCGACGGCGCAGCGGCGCTCGCCGTCGTTTCGCGCGATGAGGCGGCCGCGCTCGGTCGCGCCCCCATTGCCTTCATCGGTGCGCATGGCGTGGTGGCCGGGCCCGATCCTTCGCTGCACGAACAGCCCGCGGCGGCCATCGAGGTGGCGTGCGCGAAGGAGGGGATCTCGGTCGCCGATATCGATCTGTTCGAGATGAACGAGGCCTTCGCTGCTGTTGCGCTGGCCTCGATGCGTCGACTCGGCGTGGATGATTCGAAAGTGAACGTAAACGGTGGCGCGATCGCGCTCGGACACCCGATCGGGATGTCCGGCGCGCGGCTGGTGCTGCACATGATCTATGAGTTGCGGCGCCGGGGTGGTGGCATCGGAGCAGCGGCCCTGTGCGGGGGCGGCGGCCAAGGTGATGCGCTCTTGGTCGAGGTCCCCGCTGCATGACGGTGCCCGGTGCTGGGCTCTTAGGGCTCGAAACGCTCGTCGATGGGGTCGTGGCGCGGCGGATCAGGGATGTCGCGCGTGCCATCACCATTGTCGAGAACGGTGGGGCACCAGCCCGAGAGTTGATGGCCGAGCTCTCCGCGCGACCGCAGGCTCAACGCCGCTGCCAGACGATCGGACTCACCGGCTCGCCCGGGGTCGGCAAATCGACCATGACCGCTGCACTGATCGCGGCGCTGCGCGAACAGCAGCGTTCGGTCGCGGTGCTCGCCGTCGATCCGTCCTCGCCGTTCTCCGGAGGTGCCCTGCTCGGCGATCGGATCAGGATGCAATCGCATTCAGCTGATGCGGATGTGTTCATCCGATCGATGGCATCGCGAGGGCATCTTGGTGGGTTGGCGGCTGCAGCCGGACAGGTGCTTCGCGTCTTCGACGCCGCGGGTTTCGACGTGGCGCTCATCGAGACCGTCGGAGTGGGGCAGTCCGAAGTGGAGATCGCCGCTGCCGCCGACACCACCGTCGTCCTGCTCGCGCCGGGAATGGGCGATGGCATCCAGGCGGCCAAGGCCGGCATCTTGGAAATCGGTGATGTCTTCGTCGTGAACAAGGCCGACCGTGAAGGTGCAGCGAGTACGGCGCGCGAACTACGGGCGATGATCGCGCTATCGGACAAGGACGGCGACGACGACGCGCAATGGACGCCCCCTGTCGTGACGTCGGTGGCGAGCACCGGCGAAGGCGTCATGGACGTGGCCGAGGCGATCGATGCGCACGCCCAGTGGGCCAATGAGCACGGTGAACTGGCCCGGCGCAGGTTGCTGCGGGCCGTCGAGGAGATCACCTCGACATTGACCGGCATGTTGCGCTCGGAACTGGAATCAAAGACGTTGTCGGGCCAGGTCGATCAGATCGCCGAGGACGTTGCGACGGGTCGTCTGGATGTGCATCGGGCTGCCGAGCAGTTGTGGGAGCGCGTGGTCGACGACCGCGCCCGATAGACAGAAACGCCCGGTAGTCAGCGGCGGTGCCAGGCCTCGGGATCGTCGAGGTAGCCGCGCACTATCGACGGGAAGCGAGCGTTGTAGACGTCTTCGAGTGTGGTGTGTTCGAGGACATCGCGCATCGCAGCCCGAAGCGCCACCCACACATCGGTCAGGTGCTCTGCCGCGCCGGTGTAGTGGACGTCCTCGGGGCGCAACTCACGCACCGCCGCCAAGGGTCCGTCTAGGGCGCGCACGATGTCAGCGATGGAAACCTCCGATGGGCTTCGATCCAGCCGATAGCCACCGACCGCGCCGCGTTGACTCATCACGATCCCCGCCTGGCGCAGTTGCCGCAAGATCCCCTCGAGGAACTTCACGGGTATGTCCTGGGCGGTGGCCAATTCATCGCCCTTGGTCAAGCCTTGCGGATCGTCCTCGTGTGCGGCGGCCAATTCCAGCAGTGCCCGGGTTCCGTAGTCCACACGCGCTGAGACGTGCATGGGGTTCCCTCCCGCTGGTCGGCAAGCGCACCGCGGCCGTTCGCGCGGTATAGGCCACAATAGGGCCGTGAGCACACCGAACTTCGCCGGAGCCGTCGACCTCGGAGCGTTGGCGGCAAGCAAGCAACAACAACGAAAGACCGATGCGGCGGTGGCGGGAGCACCCGCTGGGCTGATCGTCGACGTCACCACCGCCAGCTTCCAAGCCGATGTGATGGATCGGTCGATGTCCGTCCCGGTGATCGTGGATCTGTGGGCGACCTGGTGCGGGCCATGCAAGCAACTCTCCCCGATCCTGGAGCGATTGGCGGCCGAGGCAGGCGGTCGATGGATCCTCGCGAAAGTCGACGTCGACGCCGAGCAGCAGATCGCCGCGGCCTTCCAAGTGCAGTCGATTCCGTCGGTCTTCGCAGTCATCGGCGGCCAAGTGGCCCCGCTGTTCCAAGGAGCGCTGCCCGAAGAGCAGATTCGACAGGCCGTGGACAAGGTGCTCGAGGTCGCCCAGAGTCAGGGGATCAACGGTTCCGTGACTGGCGCCGCTGCCGATGCGGCCGAAGACGTCCCGACCGAGCCGCCCGGGGATCCGCGTTTCGATGCCGCCATCGAGGCGATCGATGCAGGTGACTGGAGCGCCGCGCGCGCTGCCTATCAGCGGATCTTGGATGAAAGCCCCGCCGATTCCGACGCCGCTGTGGGCATGGCGATGGTCGACCTCTACGAACGAAGCCAGTCGCTGGATCCGGCTAGCGCGCTGGCCCAGGCGAGCGATCCGGCCGATATTCAGGCACAACTCACGGCTGCCGACGCCGAAGCGTTGACCGGTCAGTGGGCTGCGTGCTTCGAGCGCCTGATCGCGACCGTGAGGGTGACCAGTGGAGACGACCGCGAGCGGGTGCGCACCCGGTTGCTGGAGATGTTCGCTTTAGCGGGAGACGATCCGGCGGTCGTGCCGGCGCGAACCGCGTTGGCAAGCGCGCTCTTCTAACGGCAATCTTCCAGGGACGCTTGCTAGGGCAGTTGCGACGCGAAGTAGCAACCGGCCAACGGGGGGATGGTGATCTCGGCGGACGCCGGGCGCCCGTCCCACGGTTCGGGGGTCGCCTGCACCGCGCCGAGGTTCCCGATCCCCGATCCGCCGTAGTGGGTGGAATCGGTGTTCAACACTTCCTGCCACCGTCCGGCCCACGGCAGTGCGATCCGCACACCTGAACGCGGCACCGGGGAGAGGTTCACCACCGCAACCACAGCGTTGCCGTGATCGTCCCTGCGCAGCCAGGTGAAAGTGTTGGTCTCGGCATCGTCGGCGCGGATCCATTCGAACCCGGTGACGTTGCCGTCTCGTTGCCACAACGCCGGGTGCTCGCGATACGCCCGGTTCAGGTCGGTGACCGTTCGCAAGATTCCCTCGTGCTCGGCGAATTGCAATAGCCACCAATCCAGACCGCGTTCGCTGGACCACTCCTCGGACTGGGCGAACTCAGCGCCCATGAACAGCAACTTCTTGCCCGGATGCGCCCACATGAAGGCTAGATAAGCGCGCAGGTTGGCAAGTGCCTGCCAGCGATCCCCGGGCATCTTGCCGATCAATGAGGATTTGCCGTGGACTACCTCATCGTGCGAAAGCGGCAGGATGAAGCGCTCGGAGAAGGCGTACATCAGTGAGAAGGTCATGTCGCCATGGTGGAAGCGGCGATGGATCGGTTCTCGCTGCATGTAGGCCAGCGAGTCGTTCATCCATCCCATATTCCACTTGAAGCCGAAACCTAGGCCGCCGGAATCGGTGGGGGTCGTCACTCCCGGCCATGCGGTCGATTCCTCGGCGATCGTGACGACACCGGGAACGCGCTTGTAGACCGTGGCGTTCATCTCCTGCAGGAATTGCACGGCATCGAGGTTCTCCCGGCCCCCGTATTGGTTGGGAGTCCATTGACCTGCCGGTCGCGAGTAATCCAGGTACAGCATCGATGCGACGGCATCGACCCGAAGGCCGTCGATGTGGAACTCCTCGAGCCAGAACAGTGCATTGCTGACCAGGAAATTGCGCACCTCACGCCGGCCGAAGTCGAAGACGTAGGTGCCCCAATCAGGTTGCTCGCCTCGAAGCGGATCGGGGTGTTCGTACAGGCAGGTGCCATCGAAACGTGCCAAGGCCCACTCGTCCTTCGGGAAATGGGCGGGCACCCAATCGATGAGAACACCGATCCCGGACTGGTGCAGTTTGTCCACCAGATAGCGGAAATCATCCGGTGATCCAAAACGCGCGCTCGGTGCGAAGTAACCGGAGACCTGATAGCCCCACGAAGGTCCGTAGGGGTGCTCGGCGACCGGCAGGAACTCCACATGCGTGAAGCCGGCCTCGGTCACATAGGCCGTCAATTGCTCGGCGAGTTCGCGATAGTCCAGTCCGGTCCGCCACGAGCCGAGGTGGACTTCGTAGATCGACATCGGTCCAATGTGGGGATCGTGCGCGGCACGTTCCTCGAGCCAGCGCCCGTCGTTCCATTCGTAGGTGGATTCGTAGACGACCGAAGCGGTAGCAGGTGGCGATTGGGTCGCGAAGGCGAGCGGGTCGGCTTTGTCCCGCCACTGGCCGTCGCGACCGAGCACCTGGAACTTGTAGCGGGTGCCGGCTCCGATGTTCGGGATGAACAGTTCCCAGACGCCGCTGGAACCAAGCGATCGCATCGGGAAGGCCGTGCCATCCCAGTAGTTGAAGTCCCCGATCACTCGCACGCCTAGCGCGTTGGGTGCCCACACGCAGAACGACGTCCCGTGCACTGGGCCGAAGACGCTGTCGAAGTGGCGCACGTGGGCACCGAGGTGGTGCCACAGTTCCTCGTGGCGACCCTCTCCCAGAAGGTGCAAGTCGAGTTCACCGAGGAGTGGCCAGAAGCGATACGGATCATCGGAGGGGATGGGATCGGCGTCGTACTGGACGTCGATCCGGTAGTCCGGAACCGCGCTCGTCGGTACGACGGCGAACCACACGCCCCGGGATTCGTGATCCATGGGTACCCGCGTTGGTGTGTCGTCGGTCTTCGGAAGCACCACCGTCACGGCGCGTGCCCCTGGGCGCAGCACCCTGATGGTGACGTTGCCTTCGAAGGGGTGTGCTCCGAGGATCGAGTGCGGGTCGTGGTGGGCCCCATCGACGAGTCGGTCGAGATCGGCTCGATCCACCGGTACCGGCTTCATGGCCGGCTCACCGAAACGACATGGGCCACGTTCTCCCACGGGCGCAGGCGTACGTAGGTCTGTGCACCCCAGGTCCACGTGCCCCCGGTGATCTCGTCGTAGGCGATGAAGCGCTCGGCAGGATCCATTCCCAAGGCGGCGAGATCCCACCAGATGGTGGATTGCTGTTCGCGGTGTGGATCGACCAGGCAAGTGACCAAGACGATGTCGTCTCCGACCTGTTTGCTGAAGGCGATAACGGCGTCGTTGTCACTGTGGTGGAAGCGCAACGAGCGCAGATCCTGCAACGCCGGGTGCGCTCGCCGGATGCCGTTGAGCAACGTCAAGTACGGTGCCAGGCTGCGCCCTTGCCGCTGCGCTTGCTCCCAGTCGCGCGGCCGGTACTGGTACTTCTCCGAATCCAGGTATTCCTCGCTGCCCGGTCGAACGGCGACGCGTTCGAACAATTCGAAGCCGCTGTAGATGCCGTAGGTGGGTGACAAGGTCGCAGCGAGCGTGGCACGAATGGAGAAAGCGGCCGGTCCGCCGTGTTGCAGGTATTCGTGCAAGATGTCCGGGGTATTGGTGAACAGGTTCGGGCGCATGTAGGCCGAGGCGGGACCGGCGAGTTCGCTGAGGTACTCGCTGATCTCGTGCTTGGCGTTGTGCCAGGTGAAGTACGTGTAGCTTTGCTGGAACCCGATTTCGGCCAACGCCTTCATCATGGGCGGCTTGGTGAAGGCTTCGGCGAGGAAGAGGACATCGGGGTCGGTGGCGTTGATCGATGAGATCAGCCGATCCCATAGCCACAGCGGCTTCGTGTGCGGATTATCGACTCGGAAAATGCGCACGCCGTGTTGCATCCACAGCCGCACGATCCGCTCGATCTCCGCGTACAAGCCCTCGGGATCGTCCTCGAAGTACAGCGGGTAGATGTCCTGGTACTTCTTCGGGGGGTTCTCGGCGTAGGCGATCGAACCGTCGTGGCGCTTGCCGAACCACTCTGGATGCTCGCTTACCCATGGATGGTCGGGCGAGGCCTGCAGCGCGAGATCGAGTGCCACTTCCATCTCTAACTCGCGCGCTCGGGTGAGGAAATCGTCGAAGTCCGCCCAGGTACCGAGATCGGGGTGCACGGCATCGTGGCCACCGTCGGAACTCCCGATGGCCCACGGCGATCCCGGGTGCCCCGCCTCCGCGTGCAGGGCGTTGTTGTGTCCCTTGCGGTTGGTGGAGCCGATCGGATGGATCGGTGGCAGGTACACCACGTCGAAGCCCATCTCGGCGATCTGTGGCAGTCGTTCGGCGGCGCTTGCCAGCGTGCCGGATCGAGCATCGGCTAGCGATGCGCCTTCACTACGTGGGAAGAACTCATACCAAGCGCCGACGAGGGCTCGTCGACGTTGCACTCGCAGCGGCCACGGTCCGCTCGCGGATTCCTCGGTGCGCAGGGCGTAGTCGTTCATCGCCGCATTCACGTCGTCGGTGTTCGCAGCGGCCAGCCGCACGGCAGCAGGTAGGCGTCGGTTGCGCATGGCGGTGAGCGCGGCCTTCACTACTGCGCGAGTCTCGGTCGCGCCACGGGGGAGACGCTTGAGGGTCCGACTCATGATCGAGGCACCTTCGGCCAGTTCGAAATCCACATCGATGCCTGCGGGGATCTTGACCTGCGCGCGCTGCAGCCATGCTCGCCACGGCTCGGACCAAGCATGGATCGTGAAGGCCCAATCGCCCATGGCATCGACCGTGATCGCCCCGGTCCAGCGGTCGACACCCGAAGGATCGGGATGCATGCGAACGCTCGCCGCGGGCGCACCCGAAGGGTCGATGGTCCGCACTTCCACGGTGAGGGGCAGGTGGCCGTCACGGAATACGGTCGCGTGCACCGGTAGCCGCTCGCCAACAGCGGCGGTGGCGGGTCGAAGGCCGCACTGCACCGTCGGCCATACATCGACGATGGGGATCCGCGAGGTCAGCCCATCGTGCGGACCACGCGACCGCTGAGCCATGGCCCGAGCGTAGTCACCGGTGGCCCGCCACCGGTTGCAGTTCTTGGTGCTGCCCGGCGTACCTGCACGGGAAACGTGGCCGCAACCTGCGGGCACTACGGTTACCGCCGTGAAGGCGATTAGACGATTCACCGTGCGGGCCGTCCTGCCCGATTCACTCGCCGGACTCGAGGAGTTGGCGCTCAACCTACGCTGGTCGTGGCATCCCCCCACCCAGGACCTGTTCGCCGCGATGGACAACGGGCTGTGGGATTCGGTACGGCACGATCCGGTTCGCCTGCTCGGGGAGATCTCCGCGGGACGACTGGGCGAACTGGCCGAGGATTCCGGCTTCGTCGACTGGGTGTCCCAGCAACTCGCCGACTTGCACACCTACCTCCAAACACCGCAGTGGTTCCAGCGCTGGTCGTCGGATACCCAGTCCGATGACGCCCGAGTCGCTCCCACGGGCATCGCATATTTCTCGCCGGAATACGGAGTCACCTCCGCGCTTCCGCAGTACTCCGGTGGGCTGGGGATCTTGGCGGGCGACCACCTGAAAGCCGCCAGTGATCTCGGCGTTCCCATCATCGGTATCGGGCTGTTCTACCGATCCGGCTACTTCCGCCAGGGTCTGACCCGCGATGGTTGGCAGCGCGAGCAGTACCCGGTGTGCGATCCGGATGGCTCCCCGATCACGCTGTTACGGGAGGAATCCGGTGCTCCGGCGCGGGTGTCGGTCCAACTGCCCGGCGAGCGGGTGCTGTCCGCACGTATCTGGATCGCCCGGGTAGGTCGAGTGCCGTTGCTCATGCTCGATTCCGGTGTCGAGGAGAACGCACCGCAAGAGCGCGAGATCACCGACCGCTTGTACGGCGGAGGAGGGGAGTACCGCCTGCAGCAGGAGATGCTCCTTGGCATCGGTGGAGTGCGTGCCCTTCGCACCTTCTGTCGCATCACCGGGACCGCGGCGCCGGAGGTCTTCCATACCAACGAGGGGCATGCGGGATTCCTCGGCTTGGAGCGCATCCGCGAATTGCGTGCCCAACATGGGGAACTGGACTTCGCGGCGGCATTGGAAGCCTCCCGAGCCGGAACCGTCTTCACCACGCACACGCCGGTCCCCGCCGGCATCGACCGATTCCCGATGCCGATGATCGAGCAGTATTTCGGTGGCGCGAACCAGCTAACGGACGTGCCCGTGTCCGATGTGCTCGCGCTCGGTGCGGAGGACTACCCCGGAGGTGATCCGGCGGTCTTCAACATGGCCGTCATGGGGCTTCGGCTCGCTGCTCGCGCGAACGGCGTGAGTTTGCTGCACGGCCGGGTGTCGCGGGAGATGTTCGCGGGCCTGTGGCCGGGATTCGACCCCGACGACGTCCCCATCACCTCGATCACCAACGGGGTGCACGCCCCCACCTGGGTAGCCCGCGAGGTCATGGACATCGCGCATGAAGCGATGGGAACCGACCTCCTGCAGCAAGCTCGGGGTTGGGAGGAGATCGCGCATGTGGACTCCGGCCGGATCTGGGACGTGAAGTATCGGCTGCGCGAACACCTCGTGCAGATGACCCGCGAGAGATTGCGGGAGTCCTGGATGGGGCGCGGTGCGGCCCCAGCGGAGCTGACATGGATCGACGACGTCTTGGATCCGGGCATCTTGACGATCGGCTTCGCCCGTCGCGTGCCGTCCTACAAACGGCTCACGCTGATGCTGCGCGACCAGGACCGACTTCGCGAGTTGCTCTTGCACCCCGAACGCCCCATCCAGTTAGTGATCGCCGGCAAGGCGCACCCGGCCGACGACGGCGGCAAGGCGCTGATCCAGCAACTTGTCCAATTCAGCGACCACGAGGACGTTAGGCACCGAATCGTCTTCCTGCCCGACTACGACATCGAGATGGCCGAGACGTTGTATCCGGGCTGCGACGTTTGGTTGAACAATCCCATCCGCCCGCTGGAGGCCAGTGGCACCTCTGGGATGAAGGCAGCGCTCAACGGTGCGTTGAATCTGTCCATCCTCGATGGTTGGTGGGATGAGTGGTTCGACGGGGAGAACGGCTGGGCGATCCCTTCTGCCGACGGGATCGACGACCCCGATCGGCGAGACGACCTCGAAGCGGCCGCGCTGTACGACCTCATCTCGCATTCGGTCGCACCGACCTTCTACGAACGCGGTGACGATGGCCTGCCGCACCGCTGGATTTCGATGGTGCGACACACGTTGCAGTCGCTGGGCCCCAAGGTCCTCGCTACTCGCATGGTGCACGACTACGTCACGCGGCTCTACCAACCGGCCGCCCAAGCAACAGCGGCTATCGCTGCCGACTCCTACGCCCCCGCGCGCGAATTGGCGAACTGGAAAGCACGGATCCGCGAAGCGTGGCCGGGTGTTCGCGTGGACCATGTGGAATCCGAGGGCGTCGTGGACGTCGTCACCGCGGGCTCCTCGGTCGGCGTGCGAGCCTTCGTCTCGCTAGGCGAACTGTCCCCACAAGACGTCAGCGTGCAACTGCTCTCTGGGCGGGTGGACAGCGATGACCGGCTCGAGGAACCTCGAGTCGTCGCGATGGAAGCCGCGGAGCAGTACGAGCAGAACCGGTGGAAGTTCACCGTTGCATTGGATCTGGAGAAGAACGGACCGTTCGGCTACACGGTGCGGGTCTTGCCGCGGCATCGTGGCCTGAGCACTGCGGTGGAGTTGGGCCTGCAAGCCGTGCCCGATCCCGGGTCGGGCATGACCGACGGACCGTTGCGCTAGCGCCCTACTCGGGGAACTGATCGACGGGCCGTTTCCGGTCGTTCACCTGCTAGACATTGACCGGTCGAACGGTGCCTTCATACTTCGCTCGCGATGGAAGCTCAAGCACGCAAGCATGCGGTTGCCCGAGTGCTCGATACCGCACCGGTCAACCGTCGACGCCTGGGCGTTTGGGCCTTGGCCGCTTCCGGGATCGGCCTCGATGGCTACGACCTGTTCATCATGAGCGTGGCCGGCCCATTGATCGTGGCCGACCTGGGATTGAGCAGCTGGCAGGACTCCGTGGCCGTCGGTGCCGCGGTCCTCGGAGCGGTTCCCGGCGCCTTGCTGTCGGGGCGAATCGCCGACCGGATCGGTCGTCGGGCGATGCTGAAGATCGATCTCATCTTGTTCCTGGTCACCGCGATCTTGTCCGCGTTCGCGTGGGACGTGTGGTCGCTCGCGGTGTTCCGCTTCCTGCAGGGGGCTGCGGTAGGCGCGGAGTACCCGCTGAGTGCCTCGATGGTCAGTGAGGTCATGCCGGCGCGAAAGCGTGGCGTGTGGATGACCGGGGCCTTCTCCTTCCAAGCCATCGGCATGGTGCTCGGCGCCGGGGTGGGCTTCTTGCTGTTGACGTTGATGCCCGAGGAGACCACATGGCGCTGGATGCTGCTCTCCGGTGTGGTGCCTGCCGCCCTCGTCGCCATCTTGCGGCTGCGGATCCCCGAGAGCCCGCGCTGGGAAGCCGAACGCGGGAACCTAGATCAAGCCGAGAAGGACACCGAGTGGCTCACCGGTCAACGCCCGGTCGTCACCGATGAGGACCGGGCGTTCGCGGAGGTCTACGAGGCAGGGCCGCAGCCGCGGATGACTTTCAAGGACCTGTGGGCCCCGGTACGCCGGCGGGCCTTGCTCTTGACCACGGTGCCGTGGTTCTTGATGGATATCGCCTTGTACGGCATCGGCTTGTTCACCCCGACGATCCTCGCAGGGCTGACGGGTGCGGATCCGAACACGCACATGGCCAAGGACGACTTCATCGCCGCGGATATCGCCGCGACCGGTCAAGCCGCCTTCACCGACCTGTTCTTGATCATCGGCTTCGTGCTGAACATGATCCTGGTCGAGCGGGCAGGACGCATCCAACTGCAGATTGTCGGGTTCGTGGGCATGGCGGTCGGCCTTGGCACGTTGGCTGCGGTCGGCAGCGGGGGACCGCTGTGGATCCTGCTTGCCTCTTTCATCGTGTTCAACACCATGGTGAATATGGGGCCGAACGCGACCACGTACCTGTTGCCGGCGGAGGTCTTCCCGACCCGGCTTCGGGCTACCGGCCACGGTGTGGCCGCCGCCGCCGGCAAGGTCGGTGCCGTGGTCGGCACCTTCTTGCTTCCGATCGCGACGACTTCGGTCGGCTTGAGCCCGACGATCGCGGTGATCGCCGTCCTTGCCTTGCTCGGTGCCGTGGTGACGTTCTTCTTCCGGATCGAAACGCGTGGACGCGAACTGCGCGACTGAACTAGTCGATGGCCTCGCCTGGCGGTACCACGATCGTTTGACCGTGCTCGGCTACGACCGCCGGGATACCCAGCCGCTGGCGGATCGTCGCTGCGAGATCGGTGGCCGCCTGCTCTTCCCCATGGACGAGGAAAGCCGCGGCCGGTCGTTGCCGGGGGGAGCCGAGCCAGTCGAGCAGTTCGGATCGATCGGCGTGCACGCTGAAAGCCTCGATGTCCACGACCTCGGCGAGAACGGGTATCTCCTGCCCGTGGATGCGGATGCTGCTTGCGCCGTCGCGTAGTTGTTGGCCGGGAGTGCCGAATGCTTGGTAGCCCACGAGCAGGACGCAATTGTGGGCATGCGGCAGGAAGTACTTCAAATGGTGGGTGACCCGGCCACCGGCACCCATGCCGGACGCCGAGACGATGATCTTCGGCCCGGGTGCATCGAGCGCCTTGGAATCCTCGGGTGTGCGCGCCTGGTGCAGATCGGGAATGTCCACTGCATCGACTCCCTCGGCCAGTGCCGCTGTGGTGATCTCCGGATCACCCTTCGCGATGGCGTCCTTGTAGACATCGAATGCTGCGAGGGCCATCGGGCTGTCGATATGCACTGGCACCCGCGGGATGCGGTGCTGATCCATCAAGGCGCGTAGCGCGGTCAGGAGAACCTCGGTGCGGTCGACTGCGAAGGCGGGAACCACCACAGTGCCCCCGCGCTCGATCGTTCGGGTGATGGCCTGCGCCATCTGCTCGAGTTCGGCATCGACGTCGGCGTGTTCGCGGTTGCCATAGGTGCTTTCCATGACGACGAGGTCGGCGTCGCTCGGCAGCCGAGGTCCCTTCAGCAGGGGGTGGTTGCCTCGACCGAGATCGCCACTGAACACCACCCGGACATCGCCTTCATCGGGTCGTGAGTAGGTCAAGGCGACGGTGGCCGAGCCCAGGATGTGCCCGGCGGGATCGAGCCTGGCGAACAACCCATCGATCACCTGCCACCGTTCGTGGAAGTCTCGACCGACCAACATGTCGATCGCTCGTTCGGCATCGGCTGCGTCGTAGAGGGGTTGGGGTTGGGCGTGCCGGCTGTAGCCGGATCGCCGGGCGTAGGCGCTGTCCTCTTCTTGCAGTTTCGCGCTGTCCCGCAAAATGATCGGTATCAACCGCGCGGAGTTGTGCGAGCAATAGATGGGACCGGTGAAACCCTGCTTCACGAGCGCCGGCAGGTATCCGCAGTGATCGAGGTGGGCATGGGTGATGACGACCGCGTCGATGCTGTTCGCGGGCACGGGGAAGGGTTCCCAATTGCGACGCCGGATCGCCCGTGGGCCCTGGAACATTCCGCAGTCGATGAGGATGCGTCCGGTAGGGGCGGAGAGCAGGAAACGAGATCCGGTGACGGTTCCCGCGGCACCGAGGAAGGTCAGTTCCATCGGCCATGGATCCGATCAGCCGGTCTTGATCGGTTTGCCGTCCGGCCCACGCTTGATCGGTTGCCCGCCGCGCGTGACCATGGGCGGGGGCAGCCGGAGCCTGCGCAGTTGCAGAGCCCGCATGATGGCGTAGAGCTTCATGCCGCGTCGATCGGACTTGTCCGGGAATTGCTTCTTGGCTCGCAGGTTCAACTGCACGAGCAAGATGACGGTGTCGATGATGATCAGTGCCGTGACGGCGAAGAAGGCGAGAGAGACGAAGGACTGCATCGCCGGGTTTTGAACGAAGCCAAGAAGTAGCACGGCGATCGCGATGAAGATGAAGTATTCGGCGACGGTGATGCGGGCGTCGACGAAGTCCCGCACGAAGCGCTTGTTGGCCCCCCGGTCGCGAGCGGGCATGTACCGCTCGTCGCCCATCATCATTCCGGCGCGCTGGCGGGCTCGGGATTCGCGGTCGGCTTCTCGCGCCGCCTTCTTGCCCTCCTTGCCGCCCTTGGCACTGCGTCCGCGCGAAGAGGCCTTCAGGCCCTGCTTGCGCGCCGCCTGTGCCTCCTTGCGGGTGGGGGTCGCGCGGCCCTTGGTAGCCCGCGCCTCGGGGGCGTCCTCGGCCGAAGCGGCCGACTCTTGGGGGCTCGGCTGGGTGGAACGGCGGAAGCCGGGAATGATGGCCATGGTGGCTCCAGCGTAACCCGCCTGCTCGTGGGCGCACGGGTGCTGGGGACACATCGCCGGCGGCAGCCTAGGCTGGAGTGGACATCTACAACTTGCAGAACGCCCGAAGACCGTCAGGTCCGTCGAAAGGAACCACCCATGGGGCTGTGGCAGCGCTTCACGATGATCTTCAAGTCCAAGGCGAGCCGGGCGCTCGACCGCGCCGAGGATCCGCGGGAGACCTTGGACTACTCCTATGAAAAACAACTCGAACTGCTGCAGAAGGTGCGCCGGGGCGTGGCCGACGTCGCGACCAGCCGCAAGCGGATCGAGCTGCAGTTGCAAGGCCTCGAGCAAAAGGAAGGCACGCTAGAGGAGCAGGCCCGTGCGGCGCTGGCCCAAGGACGCGAGGATCTCGCCCGCGAAGCGCTCACCCGCCGAAGCGGCCTGCACCAACAGATCGTGGACCTGCAGACCCAGTTGGTCCAGCTGCAAGAGCAAGAGGACAAATTGACCGCTGCAGCGCAGCAGTTGCAGACCAAGGTCGAGTCGTTCCGCACCCGCAAGGAGACCATCAAGGCGAGCTACTCCGCAGCGGAGGCCACGACCAAGATCAACGAAGCGTTCTCGGGTATCTCAAATGAGCTCGGCGACGTAGGCATGGCGGTCCAACGCGCGGAGGACAAGACCATGGAGATGCAGGCCCGGGCCGGTGCCATCGACGAATTGATGGCCTCCGGTGCGCTCGAGGACCCGATGGGCATGGGTAAGGACTCGATCACCGCCGAACTCGAGCAGATGGCTAGCACCTCCGAGGTCGAATCGACCCTCGCAGCGATGAAGAACGAAATAGGTGCTAGCGACAAGAAGCCTGAGCTCGAGCAGTAGCAGCGGACTCGATCAACCGATAGCCCGAGCACCTGGTCATCGGAACCGTGCCACGCGTCCTGCTGATCCACGGCGGAGGCCACGGTGCCTGGTGCTGGTCCGATGTGCAGCGTTACCTCGATGGTGCGGGTATCGCCTCCAGCGCATTCGATCTCCCGGGAGCCGGCGCCGATTCCAGCCCGCGTGTGGGTATCGACCTCGCTGACTACATCGATGCCACCATCGCGCAGGTCGACGCCATCGACGACGACGTAGTGCTCGTCGGTCACTCCATCGCGGGTCTGACGCTCCCCGCGGTTACCGCCGCGCGCCCGGAACGGATCGCCCACGTGCTGTACATCGCAGCGTTGATTACCGAGCCCGGGGAGCGCGGCATCGATTCCATCCCAGCGGATCGGCGTCCGTCGTATTTCCAGATGGCTGAGCGTTCGGGGGAGTACTCGTTGCTGCCGCCCTTCCCGGCCGCCTGGGAACGCTTCTTTCCTTCCCTCGATGAGCCGCAGGCGCGCTCTTGCTACGAACGCCTGACCCCGCAACCACTCCAGCCGTACTTGGATCCCAATCCGGTGGATGCGAGGCGCTCGCAAGTGCCGCGCAGCTACCTGCTGCTCGAGGACGATCGGACATTCCCCGCGCCACTGGCTCGGACCTTCGCGCAGCGAGCCGGTATCGAGCCCATCGTCCGGCGCGGGGATCACTGCTGGATGCTCACCGATCCGCACGCCTGCGCCAACGCCATCTCCAACTCAATCGCCAACTCAATCGCCGACTCGATCACCGAAGTCGCCCACCCAATATCCGACAGGTAGATTGCAAAGAAACCACAGCGGAAGGGAGCACCGCGGCGATGGCGCGAACCCGGTACGGAACCGATCGGGGATTAACGGTTCGTATGTTCGGCACCTTGTTCGGCCTGGGCCTGATGTACGTGATCTTGGCCGCCGCTTTGTATGCCCTCGGGTTCAGCGCGATCTTGATCCTGGGCATCAGCGGCGCTTTGCTGTTCGGGCAATGGTGGTTCTCGGACACCTTGTCGATGAAGGCGATGCGAGCCGTCGAGGTCACCCCCGAGCAGGCGCCGCAGTTGCACGCGGTGGTGGACCGGCTGTGTGCCATGGCGGATATGCCCAAGCCGCGAGTCGGGATCGCCGATAACGACGCCCCGAACGCCTTCGCCACGGGCCGTTCTCCCGACCGTTCAGTAGTGGTCGTCACGACCGGTCTGCTGCGTCGGTTGAACCGTGACGAACTCGAAGGCGTCCTCGCGCACGAGCTCTCCCACGTGGCGCATCGCGATGTCACGGTGATGACCGTGGCGTCCTTCACCGCGATCCTCGCCGGCTTCATGGTGCGAAGCGCGATGTGGGGGTCGATGATGCGCGGTCGGCGCGATCAAAGCACGGCGCTGATGTTCCTGGCAGTGATGGTCGTCAGCGTGGTCGTCTACTTGATCTCCTATCTGCTGATCAACGCGCTTTCGCGCTATCGAGAACTCGGCGCTGACCGCGGTGCCGCCTTGCTCACCGGTCAGCCGACCGCGTTGGCCAGTGCGCTCACCAAGATCACCGGGGACATGGCGAGCATTCCCACCCAGGACATCCGACAGATGGAATCGGTGAGCGCTTTCGCCTTCGCTCCGGCCGTTGCCGGCAAGCGCGAATTCACCTTGGAGCAGTGGTTTTCCACCCACCCGCCGTTGGAGAAGCGCCTTGCCCAATTGGCCAAGATCGCCGGGGAGCTCGGGCAGCGCTGATGGGTTTCCTCGATGCGGTCCTCGGTAGGCGCAAACCTGCGCGCCCGAATCTCGATTCCCTATTCGCGTTGCCCTCGGCTGCGATCACGGTGCAAGCGGCGCTGGACTTCGTGCCGACCGGGCGGGCAGCGGTTGCCTTCCGCAGCCCGGAAGGCCGGGCCTTCGCCGATGTCGAGGCCGAGGTGCGCGCGTTGCTCGATGCCGATGGTGGACCCCCGGTTGAGGTTCGTGAGGACGGATTCGGCTTCGACTGGGTGGTGATCGGCACCGATCCGGCCGACCTCGGTGCCGCTGTCATCGACGCCCACGCGGTGAATACCTCGCTCGTGGAAGGTGGGTTCGGTCCGCAGTTGCTGTGCTCGCTGGTGTCCTTCCGTGGTCCGCAGGACGAGCCCCTGGCGCTGGTCTACCTGTACAAGGCGGGCACCTTCTATCCCTTCGCTCCCAAGTCCGGGAGCGAGCAGCAGCGCGACAACGTTCGCGAGCTGCAGGTACGCGACCTGCTCACCGGTGAACTACCGATGGAAGCGAACCTCAGTCGCTGGTTCGCGGTGTGGGACGCGCCGGGCCTATAGCGGGGCGGGCTTGTAGCGGGGCGGATTTGTAGCGGGGAATGTGCGCTAGTCGCGAGCCGGTGCCGGTCCCGGCAGGGCCAGCATCCGATCCAACGCGACCTTCGCCCAGTACTGCGTCTGCGGATCGACCACGATCTGGTTCACCACGTTGCCGGCCGCGAGGTTCTCCAAAGACCACACCAGGTGCGGCAGGTCGATGCGGTTCATCGTCGAGCAAAAGCACACGGTCTTATCGAGGTACACGACCTCCTTGTCCGGGTTCTGCAACGCCAGCCGCTTGACCAGGTTCAGTTCGGTTCCCACCGCCCACTTCGAGCCGGCCGGGGCACTTTCGATAGCCGCGATGATCTTCTCGGTCGAGCCGACCTGGTCAGCCTTCTCCACCACCGAGTAGTCGCATTCGGGGTGCACGATCACGGTGACATCCGGTACCCGCTCGCGAACGTCGTCGACGCATTCGGCGGTGAAGCGACCGTGGACCGAGCAGTGCCCGCGCCACAGCAGCACGCGGGCGTCACGAATTTGTGCGTCGGTCAGCCCACCGTTCTCCTTACGCGGATCGAAGATGACGCAATCTTCGAGGGAGAGTCCGAGGTCGCGCACCGCGGTATTGCGACCAAGGTGCTGGTCGGGCAGGAACAAGATCTTCTCGCCGCGTTCGAAGGCCCAGTCCATGCTGCGTTCGGCGTTGCTCGAGGTGCACACCGAACCCCCATGCTGCCCGGTGAACGCCTTGATCGCCGCCGAGGAGTTCATGTAAGTGATCGGGATCGTCGTGTCGGCCACGCCGACCCGTTCCAGCACCCGCCAGCAATCCTCGACCTGGCCGATCTCGGCCATGTCTGCCATCGAGCACCCGGCTGCGAGGTCCGGCAAGATCACCTGCTGGTCGTCGCTAGTGAGGATGTCAGCGCTCTCGGCCATGAAGTGCACACCGCAGAAGACGATGAACTCCGCTTCCGGACGAGCCGCAGCCTGCTGGGAGAGTTTGAAGGAATCACCGGTGACATCGGCGAACTCGATTACCTCGTCGCGCTGGTAGTGGTGCCCCAGGATGAACAGCCGGTCCCCGAGGGCCTCCTTGGCCGCACGGGCCCGCTGGACGAGATCGGGGTCTGAGGGGGCGGGCAGGTCGCCGGGACACTCCACGCCACGCTCGGAGTCCGGATCGGCTTGCTGCCCGAGCAAGAGCAGCGCCAGGGGAGTGGGCTCGGGCTCGACGAATATTCCTGCCATGGCATGAGTCTGCCAAATGCCCGAGATGTTCGCTCGCGCCGGATGTGCCGGGGTGGGAATAGCCAGGCTGGCTCGTTGGTTGGCACAATGGGGCAACATGCACGTTGCCAAGAGTTGCTGGAGGATAGGGAAATGAGTACAGATACCGCGCAAAGCACAGATGGCATCATCTTGACCGAGACGGCCGCCTCGAAGGTCAAGACCCTCCTCGAAGCCGAGGGGCGCGATGACCTCGCGCTGCGTATCGCCGTACAACCCGGTGGCTGCTCGGGGCTTCGCTACCAACTGTTTTTCGATGACCGCAGCCTCGATGGCGACGTCGTGAAGGACTTCAGCGGAGTTGGCGTGGTCACCGACCGGATGAGCGCCCCCTACCTCAGCGGCGCCACCATCGACTTCGTGGACACCATCGAGAAGCAGGGCTTCACGATCGACAACCCCAACGCCGGCGGCTCCTGCGCCTGTGGAGACTCCTTCCACTAGGCCACCAGGCCACTAGCTCCTCACGTGGGCCCGCCTGCGGGTCGTCGGGCCGATAGGGTCACTCGCCGTGGCCCTCTTGATCACTGGATCCATCGCAACCGACCACTTGATGAGTTTCCCGGGTCGGTTCTCCGACTCACTCGTCGCGGACAAGATCGACAAGGTGTCCTTGTCCTTCCTGGTGGAGGAACTGCAAATCAGGCGCGGGGGCGTGGCACCCAACATCGCCTTCGGCATGGGCTGCCTAGGCCTTAGTCCCGTACTAGTCGGGTCGGTCGGTCCGGACTTCGCGGACTACGAGTCCTGGCTGCAGCGGCACGGCGTGGATACCCGCGGGGTACATGTCTCCGATGCGCACCACACCGCGCGCTTCGTGTGCACCACCGACGTCGAGCAAAACCAAATCGCTTCCTTCTACCCCGGCGCGATGTCCGAGGCCCGCAACATCGAGCTCAAGCCGATCGTCGAGCAAGCTGGCGGGGCGGACGTCGTCCTGATCGGCGCAAACGATCCGATGGCGATGCAGCGGCATACCGATGAATGCCGATTCCGCGGCTACCCGTTCGCCGCCGATCCTTCCCAGCAACTCGCGCGCATGGAGGGCGATGAGATCAAGCCGCTGATCGAGGGTGCGCAGTACCTGTTCACCAACGAGTACGAGGCCGCGCTGATCGAGCAGAAAACCGGGTGGTCCGCCGACGATCTCGCCGCGATGGTGCAGGTCCGCGTCATCACGATGGGACCCGACGGAGCGCGCATCGAGCGCCGTGGCCAGGCGCCGGTGCAGGTGAGCGTCCCCGAGGAAGAGCGCAAAGCCGACCCCACGGGAGTAGGCGATGCCTTCCGAGCCGGCTACCTGGCCGGTCAGGCCTGGGGCCTTAGCGACGAGCGCTCGGCGCAGGTCGGCTCACTGGTAGCCACGTACGTCATCGAAACGGTGGGCACCCAGGAATACGAACTCGCCCAACGGCACTTCCTGGATCGGTTGGCGGGCGCCTACGGCGACGACGCGGCGGCCGAGGTCGAAGCCCACCTGTCCTGCCCGCGGCCCTAGCCGAAATCGACGTGGTCGGCCCGCCTGCATCCGAATTGCATGAACCGGAATGGCACCTGCCGGACCCGGCCGGGGCTCCTGCGGGCCAGGACCTGGTGCTGGTCGGCGCGGGCTTGGACCCCGGCACGCTGCTAAGTGGCTACCGCCGCGGGCTTTTCCCGATGGAGATCGATATCGCCCCGCAGGCAGCCGGGCAGACGGGGGCCGGAACCACGCTGGGTTGGTGGTCGCCGGATCCGCGCGGCGTCCTAGAACTCGCCGATCTGCGGGTCTCGCGATCGCTCGCACGATCGGTGCGGCGTTTCGAGTTGAGCATGGATGGGTGCTTTACGGATGTGATGCGAGCGTGCGCCGACCCTTCGCGCCCGCACGGATGGATCACCGAAGACTTCGTCGCCGCTTACGGTCGCTTGCACGAACTCGGCTTCGCGCACTCGGTGGAAGTGTGGCGCGATGGCGAGCTCGTCGGCGGCTTGTATGGAGTCGAGATCGGAGGGCTTTTCGCAGGGGAGTCGATGTTCCACCGAGCGCCGGACGCATCGAAGGTGGCCCTGGTCTTCCTCGTCGAGCAGTTGCGCTCGTGCCCGGGGCCGCGGCTGATCGATGTGCAGTGGTGCACCGAACACCTCGCCAGCTTGGGCGTGGTCGAGATTCCGCGAGCCGCCTACTTGGATCGATTGCCGACCTTGGTGTCCTCAGCGCCGTGCTTCGGTGAGGACCGCCGGGAGGGCGGCGAGTAGATCGTCGATCGTTCGCCAGGTGCACCCGAACGGCAACGAGATGCGCAAACTCGCGGGGGTGGCGATCGCCATGGCGCCGAGGACATGGCTGCTCATCTTGTTGTCGGCCGTGCACGCCGACCCGCTCGCGAGGGCGAGCCCTCGGGAGTCCAGATCGGTGACGATGGCCTCGCCGATGGCGTCGTCCACCACCACGGTGAGGATGTGCGGCAGCCGGTCTTTGGGGTCGCCGACTGCGCGCACCCCGGGTAACTCCTGGACCCGAGCACGCAGGTAATCGACCATCGCGCGGTGCTCATCGGCTTGCGCGCGCCAGTACGGGGCGATGAATTCGGCGCTCGCCCCGGCTGCCGCCGCGGCGGCGACGTCGGGAAAGCCACCTACCCAGCCTCGGTCGGGTGCCTCGGCGGGCTTCCAGCGGGTGCCGCGGGCGAGCACCAGGACCGCGCAACCGGCGGTGGCACCCCAGTCCCGCGGGGCGGCCACGAGGGCGTCCCATTCCGGCTCGGTGCCCCCGGTGGCACCGATGTCGTCGTGCCCGGGGACCTGGGTGGCGTCGCTCACCAGCGGCACCCCGGCCGCGGCGCACAGCCGGTGGACGTCGGCGAGGGGTTGTCGGGTGCCGACCTCGGCGTTGGCGACCTGCACGCAGGCCAGGGCGGCTCCTTGCGCGAGAGCCGAGGCGAGCATGTCGAGGTCCACGGCCCCGGTGACGGTGACCGGGACGGTGACGACCTCTGCCGTGGGGCAGGAGCGGGCGGCGGTCAGCACGGCCAGCGATTCGGCCTCGCTGACGACGATCCGGGCGGGCGCCCCAGCGCCGATTCGGGCGGCGAACATCCCCTCGATGCACGAGTGCAGCAACTCCGCGGTCGAGGCCCCGAGGAAGCACTGCGCCGCGGGCACCTCCAGGAAGCGGGCGATCGATGCTCGGGCGGTGTCCAGCAGCAGCCCCGCCCGCCGCCCGCCGTGGTGCAGCCGCGCCGGGTCGGGCCAGGACTGCTCCAGCGCGGCCGCGTACGCCTGCCGGGCCACGGTGAGCACCGGTTGGCCCCCGACGGCATCGAGGTAGCCGGCCGGTGGCGCCGGGGCCGGCGCGGGCCACGGCACCGGATCCGACCGCGAAACCGAGCCCGAATCCGAGCCCGGGTAAGCGTCCATGAGCCGTACCGTAACCGCGGCGTCGTCGTGGGGCAGATCACCTCGATCCCCTCGTGAAAGGAGTCCGAAGTCGGGGTACGGTTGCCTCACCCGTGCGTTAGTCTTTTGGGCAGAAATGTCCCCCGGGATGAAGCGCACCCACACCAGGAAGAGGCGATACGTGGCGTCCACCGAGACCCTGCGCCGGGCATCGTCCCCGCGCAGCCCCCGTCGTTTCGCCAGCATCGCCGCATTGGTCGTCTCCGGCGTCGTGCTCTCCGGGTGCACCGCCAACGAGGCGTTCTTCTTCGACCTACCCGAACCGGCCTCAGCCGAGGCCCCGATCATCCAGAACCTGTGGAACGGAGCTTGGATCGCGGCGTGGGCGGTGGGCATCCTCACCTGGGGGCTGATGATCTGGGCGGTATTCGCCTACCGCCGCCGGCACGCGAACGAGGTGCCCGAGCAGACCCGCTACAACATCCCGATCGAGGCGCTCTACACGATCGTGCCGCTGATCTTGGTCCTCGGCCTGTTCTGGTTCACCGCCCGCGACCAAAGCGAGATCCTCACCGTCGATAACGATCAAGAACAGACCGTCAACGTTGTCGGCTTCCGCTGGTCTTGGGGCTTCAACTACCTCGATGAGAACGTCTACGACATCGGTGTCCCCTACGGCGAGGGCTCGACCGGCGAACCGCCGACCCTCTACCTCCCGGTGGACGAGAAGATCCGATTCGAACTCACCTCACCCGATGTCATCCACTCCTTCTGGGTGCCGGCCTTCTTGTTCAAGATGGACCTGATCCCCGGCAAGACCAACGTCTTCGAATTGACACCGGATCGGATCGGCACCTACGCCGGCAAATGCGCCGAGTTGTGCGGAGTCGACCACGCACGCATGCTGTTCCAAGTCGAGGTCGTCGACCGCGCCACGTTCGACGACAAGATGGAGGAACTGCGCGTGAAGGGCCAGACCGGCCAACTCGACAACGAACGAACCACCACCGAAGGCCAGCGTCCCGAGGAGCGACGGATATGACGATCCTGAACGAGCCCCCCGTCACTGGCACGACTACCACTCCGCCGGTTGCGCCACCGCGCAAGCAGAGCCTGGGCAAGGCGGTCGTCAACTGGACCACCTCCACCGACCACAAGTTGATCGGCTACATGTACCTGGTCACGTCGATGGTCTGGTTCTTCATTGCCGGCGCGATGGCGCTGGCCATCCGCGCTGAGCTAGCCCTGCCGGGACTGCAGATCATCTCGCTGGAGCAGTACAACCAGCTGTTCACGATGCACGGCACGATCATGCTGTTCTTGTTCGCCACGCCACTGTTCGTTGGCTTCGGCAACGTCATCGTGCCGCTGCAGATCGGCGCTCCGGATGTCTCCTTCCCGCGGCTGAATATGTTCGGCTTCTGGCTGTTCTTGTTCGGCGGCCTGATCGTCCTCGCGGGCTTCTTGACTCCCGGGGGAGCGGCCTCCTTCGGCTGGTTCGCCTACGCCCCCTTGAGCAATGCGGTGTTCTCACCGACCGCCGGCGCCGACCTATGGTTCCTCGGGCTCACCCTCGGTGGCCTAGGCACGATCTTGTCTTCGGTCAACTTCATCACCACGATCTTCACGATGCGCGCCCCGGGCATGACCATGTTCCGGATGCCGATCTTCACCTGGACGATCTTCATCACCTCCGTCCTGGTGCTCATCGCCTTCCCCGTACTGGCGGCGGCCTTCGTGATGATGTTCATCGACCGGCAGTTCGGCACCGTGGTCTTCGCCCCGGAGAACGGTGGTGCCATCTTGTGGCAGCACCTGTTCTGGTTCTTCGGGCATCCGGAGGTCTACATCATCGCCTTGCCCTTCTTCGGCATCGCCAGCGAGATCATCCCGGTGTTCTCGCGTAAGCCGATCTTCGGCTACAAGGGCCTAGTCTTCGCAACGATGGCCATCGGCGCGCTGTCCGTGGCCGTCTGGGCGCACCACATGTACGTCACCGGCTCGGTCTACCTACCGTTCTTCGCATTGATGACGATGCTGATCGCGGTGCCTACCGGCGTGAAGTTCTTCAACTGGATCGGCACCATGTGGAAGGGCTCGGTGTCCATGGACACCCCGATGCTGTGGACCCTGGGCTTCTTGATCACCTTCTTGTTCGGGGGCCTGACCGGGGTGATCTTGTCCGCACCGCCGCTGGACTTCCACGTGTCCGACAGTTACTTCGTCGTCGCGCACTTCCACTACACGGTGTTCGGCACGGTCGTGTTCTTGATGTTCGCCGGCTTCTACTTCTGGTGGCCGAAGATGACGGGCAAGATGCTCGACGAGCGGTTGGGCAAGATCCACTTCTGGCTGCTGTTCATCGGCTTCCAGACAACGTTCCTAGTCCAGCACTGGCTCGGCGTGCAAGGCATGCCGCGCCGTTACGGCGACTACCTGCCGGTCGACGATTTCACCACGCTCAACGTCGTCTCCACGATCGGTGCGGCGATATTGGGCATCTCCACTTTGTTCTTCATCTGGAACGTGCTGGTCACCTGGAAGAACGCACCGCAGGTGAACGTGGACGACCCCTGGGGTTGGGGCGGTTCGTTGGAGTGGGCGACCAGCTGTCCACCGCCGCGGCACAACTTCACCTCGCTGCCGCGCATCCGTTCCGAGCGTCCGGCGTTCGACCTGCACCATCCCGAGCTCGCCCCACCGAGCGCGCGCTCGCAACCGCAGATCAGTAGTTCGGCAAGCCGGGCCCAGGACGGCACCTGATGAAGATCGAAGGCTGGTCGTTCGTCCTCGGCTTCATCTTCTATTCCGTCGTCGGTGGCGCCTACTGGTACTTCAGCCGCGACGAGGTGGGCACCACGCTGCTGTTGCTTACCGGCGGCCTGGCGTTCCTCGTCGCCTTCTACACCCTGTACACCGCCAAGCGCGTCTACCCCCGACCGGAGGACCGCCAGGACGCCGAGATCGACGAAGCCGACCCCGAGTACGGCTTTTTCAGCCCGCAGTCCTGGTGGCCGCTGGTCGTCGGCCTCGGTGCCGCCGTGGTGACCGTCGGCTTCGTCTTCGCCGCCTGGGTGGTCGTGTTCGGCCTGATGGTCCTGGTCCTGGGCATCGTGGGCTGGCTCTTCGAGTACTACCGCGGCGAATTCGCCCGCTAACCCTTTTCCCACACTTTTGGGAAATTGACGGTCATTTCCCCGTCATCGCACTGGTGCCGGTCGGATTACCCATCATCCGAGCGTGTGCTTGCGACGTCCGCAGGTGGAGGACGTACCCTGGTAAGGAAATCGGGACCTTTTGGGGGGATTTGTGTTCGGTAAGGCGAGGCGTCGCCCGTGGGCGGTCGCGGCTCTGGCGGCCGCTTCCCTCGCCGTTGCTGCCTGCCAGCCCGAGCTGACGCTGACCACCGAGGCCGTCCCAACCCAGCCCAGCGTGCAGATCGCGGCCACCCCCGGGGATCGCGGCGTGGACCCGGGCACGCCGGTGGTCGTGGAGGCGCGAAACGGTCTGTTGACCCAGGTGCAGGTCACCGGTCCCGAGGGTTTGGTCTCCGGTTCGCTCGACGAATCGGGAACGACCTGGACGTCCGAGGTGGACTCCCTGGACTACGGGGCCTCGTACACGATCTCCGCGCAGGCCTTCGACGCCCGCGGCCACACCACCTCCGAAGTGACGCAGTTCAGCACGCTTGAGCCGGAGAAGTTCTTCAAGGCCTACGCCGAGCCTGCTGATGGTGATGTAGTCGGTGTGGGAGTCCCGATCACCGTCAACTTCAACAAGAAGGTGAAGAACAAGGCCGAGGTCGAAGAGGCCATGGTGGTGCGCACTCCTGAACCGCTCGTGGGTGCTTGGGCGTGGAAGGACAACAAGACCGCTGAATTCCGCCCCAAGGACCTGTGGCCCGGTGATATGGACGTCACGATCGACTTGAACTTCGAGGGCATCCAGGCCCGTGATGGCGTCTTCGGCAAGAAGAACACTTCGCAGACCTTCCGCTTCCGGCCATCGATGGTCAGCATCGTCGATGCCGACACCTACACCATGGACGTCTACAAGGCCGGTGAACTCGTCAACACCATCCCGATCACCACCGGCAAGGAAGGCTGGGAGACCCGCAGCGGCACCAAGGTGCTGTTGACCAAGGAACGCATGCGCTTGATGGACGCAGCCACCGGCGGGATCAGCGAAGACAGTCCCGACTACTGGCGGGTCGAAGCGCCGTATGCGATGCGCCTGACCTACTCGGGGGAGTTCGTTCATGGGGCCCCGTGGAGCGTGGCATCCCAGGGCAGCGCGAACGTCAGCCACGGTTGCGTGGGGATGAGCGAGTCCAATGCCGCCTGGTGGTGGAACGAGAACGAGATCGGCGACGTAGTGATCGT
>CAZJYN010000010.1:0-45540 GCA_964550285.1 uncultured Rubrivirga sp. | reverse complement strand
CCGTGCGAGAAGGACAAGTTCGGTGCCGAGCGTGAGTTCGCTGAGGCGTGGATAACCCTCGGTTCATCCCGGTACAGCCCGATCAAGCAGGAACTACTCGATCTGCACGACAGCGCATGGGCCAACAGGGAAAAGGCCAGTGCCGACGCCTGACGAGACCCTCGACTCGGTGGAACGGACGCGCATCATGGCCGAACTCCCCCCGGATCCGCACCGGCTACCGGCCAGGGGCGAGTGGTTCGCCGGTGACGCAGAGCGGCACCTGCTCGATCGTCCGAAGTTCTGCCCGATGTGCGCCGGTGATCTGGAGGTCGACGGCGGTATCGCAACCGAGTACTGGACCGGGGATACCCGCAATTTCATGACCTGGTGCGGTGACTGCGGTTGGTTCGGCGAAGTCGTGCGTTTCGACATGGTGACCATCACCGAAGAGGAGCACTGAGTCGCCCTCGGTATCGGAAGTGGTTGCGGCAATAGTCGAGGCTCGTCGTGCCGGCACGATGTTGACCGCAGGCGACATTCCCGTGCGTCCTGACACTGCGTACGAGATACAGGCCCGCGTAGCGCGTCACCTGCATCCAAAGTCAAACGTCACTGGTTTCAAGTTGGGGTACACATCGGATGTGATGCGTGAAGCGATGGGTATCGAGCAGCCCAATCACGGAACTGTGTTCGATTCCACCGTGCTGACGAGTCCAGCGCTGGTTCGCGAACTCATCCAACCCAAGGTCGAACCTGAGATCGCAGTCTGCGTCGATAGGCATGGGACGGTGCTCGAGTGGCGGGCGAGCCTCGAAGTGGTCGACTCGGTGTGGGCGGACTACGAGTTCACCTGGGCGCAGAACACCGCGGACGGATCCTCCGCCGCCTATGCCGTACTCGGTTCGTGCCTCGACGCGCCGCTTGAAGACCTAGTCGTGACTCTTCGATCCAGTGCGGGGCAATCGCGTACTGCCCGGGTCCAGGAGGTGTGTCCCGATATCGCCGGGAGCGTTGGATGGTTGGCGCAGCATTCGGACCTGCCGCGGTCCCTGCGTGACGGTGATCTGATCCTCACCGGAGGGTTGACCGCACCCTTGGATCTCGAGCCCGATGGTTGGATCGAAGCCACATTCGAGGCGGACGCGTGGAGCACGGAGGTGCTGGTGGAAAGGCGGGAATCGTCGTGAAGGGGCTGGTACTCGACTTCGGTGGCCCCGTCCTGCTGACACCGTTCGAGGTGCGCTCGGTCGGTGAGCGCAACCTTGGCCTGCCCGCCGGTTCCTTGGCGTGGACGGGTCCCTTCGATCCGCAGTCGGATCCGCTGTGGCAGGACTTCCAGGCCGGGCTCTTGAACGAGCGCGAGTACTGGGCGCAACAGGCGGAGCGGTTCTCGGAGTTGACGGGGCTGCCTGCTGACATGCCATCGATGATGGCGCCGTTGTACGCCGGTGATGAGGACGAGTTACTTCGCCCCGGCGCGGTGGCCCTCATCCACGATGCGAAGGCAGCGGGCATCTGTGTGGGTATCCATACCAACGATCTGACTTCGTTCCATGATGCCGAATGGATTGAGAAGATGACGATCCTGCGTGAGTTCGAAGTGATGGTCGATGGTCGCACCGATGGTGTGTACAAACCGGACCGCGAAGCCTTCGATCTGATGATCCAGCGCATGGGCATGCCCGCTGCGGACATCGTGTTCATCGACGATCAACCCGTGAATATCGGTGGTGCGAAAGAAGCCGGTATGCACTGTGTGCTGCTCGACCCGACCGACCCCGGTCCCGCCTACGCCGAGGCTCGACGATGGTTGGGTCTCACCAATCGGTAGCGCTGTGGCGGTCTCTTATGGCTTCAGTACCGTACTTGCATGCTGTCGGCGCGAGCGAGTTTGACGATCGCATCCGCGATAGTGGTAGTTGCGGTATCGGCGTGCAGTGAATCGCCCTCGACGTCCGAGGTCCCTGCGGTTCTGGAGTCCGCCGCAGTCACCACCCCGCCGGAGACCGACGAACGGATACTCGACAAGCAGGAGTTGACCACTCTCGACCAGCGCATCACCTATCCGAATAAGAAGCCAGCACGGATCAGTAGCGAGACGATCGTCTTGGAACCCGGTGAGCAGACGGGTTGGCGCAGGCACCGGATACCGGTTTATGTCCAGGTGCTGTCCGGGACCTACACCGTGGACTTCGGTGAAGGTGCACTTGTGGAGTATCCAGCCGGTTCGGCATTCGTCCAAGCCGTCAAGACCGACTACAACGGCACGAACGTCACGCAAGAACCGGTGTCGGTCTTGCATGTCTACCTCGGCGCCAAGGGCGTCCGCGACGTCATCGAGCGCTAGGCGCCTCGTCCATGTCGCGACCGTCTGCGACATCGCCCAACTCGATGAACTCGACGTCGTCGCGACCGGTAAGGAAACTGCGGGCCCCTTCGTCGCCGGCTACCGAGTCGATGAGATCTCTAAAGTGCGCTCGCGGGATGCGCACCGGGTGACCTCGTTCACCGTCGAAGGTGGCCACCGCGAAATCGCCGGGAGCCTGCGCGACTCGCGCTATCGCTTGGGTGGTCAAGCCAGGCAGGTCCACCAGGGTGATTAGGGCGTGGTCGGCTTCGGTCGTGGCATTCACCCACTTCAAGGCGATGCGAAGCGAGGAACCCATCCCCTCTTCCCAGCCGTGATTGACGATAACGAGGGCATCGTCGACGCTGCCTTCCCAGGCTCCCAAGATCACGAAGACCGGATCGCAGCCGGCTTCGCGCAGCAGTCGTACCGAGCGATCCACCAGGCGTTCGTCCTCGTGCACGTAGGGGGCCTTGGGCCCCCCGAATCGTCGTCCTTCACCCGCGGCGAGGACGACTCCCGCCACCTTCGCGGACCCAGCGGATGCATCGCTCATCGAGGTGCCCCCGGATGAATCGGACCCTCGGTACCGGCCAAACGACGGCCGCTACCGCCCCACCGAGCTTGCACGATCTCCGCGGCGATGGAGATCGCGGTCTCCTCTGGAGTTCGGGCGCCGAGGTCGAGACCGATCGGCGAGTGCAATCGAGCAAGGTGCTCATCGGGAACGCCCGCTTCGCGGAGGCGTTCGAGTCGGTTCTCGTGGGTGCGGCGCGAGCCCATCGCACCCACGTAGCCGGCTTTGCTGGCGAGCGCCACCTCGAGTGCCGGCACATCGAATTTCGGATCATGGGTGAGGACGGCGATCACCGTGCGCTCGTCGATCTGCTGGGTGGCTAGCCAGCGGTGCGGCCAGTCCACCACCACCTCGTCGGCATCCGGGAAGCGCTTGGTTGTTGCGAAGACCGGGCGCGCATCGCACACCGTCACGCGATACCCGAGGATCTTCCCAACACGCACAAGCGCCGCGGAGAAGTCGATGGCGCCGAATACGAACATCTGCGCCGGGGGTGCGAAGCTCGCGACGAACACGTCCAAGCCCTCACCGAGGCGCTCACCTTGGGGCCCGTAATGCAAAAAGCCCGTGGTGCCGGCGGCAAGGAGGCCAAGGGCGTCCTCGCGCACCGTGTCATCGAGACGCTCGGTGCCGAGCGAGCCTTCGCTGCGGTCCGGGCGGACCACCAGGTGCCTACCGACTCGATCCGTCGATTCCTCCGGTGCGCGAACGATGGTTGCGATAGCTAGGGGTTCTTGGCGGTCGATGCTCGCTGCGATCTGCTCCAACTCAGGCCAACTGTGCTGATCCACCCGCTCGACGAAGACTTCGATGATGCCACCGCACGTCAGACCTACCCCGAAGGCTTCGTCATCGCTGACGCCGTACTTCTCGTATCGCGGAAGTCCGTCGCCGAGGATCTCCACACCGACGTCGAAGAGCGCCCCCTCAACGCAACCGCCGCTCACTGACCCCACGGCTTCGTGGTCACCGGTTACGAGCATGGCAGCCCCAGCTGGCCTCGGCGCCGACTTCCAGGTGCGGACCACCGTGGCCATGGCCACCGGATCCCCGGAACGGTAGGCCGAGAGCAGATCCTCGAGCACCTCTCGCATGATCAGCAGGGTAGGCCAATAATGGGGTGATGACGCAGTCGAAGGCCGCATCCTCCCTGGAGGGAACGGGGGTTCGTAGTGCGTGGGTTGGCACCGAGCCCATCGACGCCGATGATTTCCGCCGGCTGGTCGCGGATCCGGCTGCCGGAGCCAGCGTGGTCTTCACAGGGGATGTCCGCGATAACGATCATGGCCGGTCGGTCCTATCCCTTACCTACGAGGCCCATCCGGGCGCTGAATCGGTGCTCCGCGAACTCGCGGCCGAGGTAGCGGCAAGGCATGACGTCGTTGCCGTGGCCGTCGCCCATCGGCACGGCCCCATCCCGATCGGGGAATCAGCCTTGGTAGCCGCGGCCAGCGCCCGGCACCGCCAAGATGCCTTCGAAGCCTGCGTTGAACTCGTGGAAGAGACCAAGAGGCGGATTCCCATCTGGAAGCATCAGATCTTCGACGACGGCACCGACGAATGGGTGAATTGCGCATGAGTGACCAGCCAACGAATCTCGTCGACACCTACGGCCGGGTGCACCGAGACATGCGAGTGTCTTTGACTGACCGCTGTTCACTGCGGTGCAACTACTGCATGCCGGTCGATTTCGCCGACTGGATCCCAGGGGACCACCTGTTGACCACCGATGAGTTGATGCTGGTACTCGACGTCGCGACCGAGATGGGTATCGATCAGGTTCGGTTGACCGGTGGTGAGCCGCTACTGCGTCCGGATGTGGTCGACGTAGTGCGTCGCATCTACGCCTTACCCCATGCGCCGAAGATCTCCCTGACATCCAATGGGCTTCGGCTGCCGAAGTTGGCGCAAGATCTAGCCGATGCGGGTCTTGAACGAGTCAACATCAGTTTGGACACCCTTGATCCGCTGCGCTTCAAGGAAATGACCCATCGGGATCGCTTCGATGATGTGATCGCGGGAATCGAGGCAGCGAAGGAAGCCGGGTTGCTTCCGGTCAAGGTCAACTCGGTCTTGATGCGCGGAGTCAACGACGACGAAGCGGTGCCTTTGTTGAAGCATGCCCTGGAGAACGACTGGCGGCTGCGCTTCATCGAACAAATGCCCCTGGATGCCGGTGGATTGTGGGCCCGCCCCAAGATGGTGACGGCAGACGAGATCATGGAGACCTTGTCGACGGAGTTCGAATTGACCCCGGTTCCCGGACGCGGATCGGCGCCGGCCGAGGAGTTCTACGTGGATGGCGGCCCGGCCACGGTCGGCATCATCGCGAGCGTGTCGCGCCCCTTCTGCGCGGCGTGCGATCGACTTCGACTCACCGCCGACGGGCAGTTCCGCAATTGCCTATTCGCGCAAGATGAGACGGACGTGCGCGCGACGTTGCGCGATCACTCGCTCAGCGAGGATGAGATCCGGGCAGGTATCGCCAGCACTTTGACCAAAGTCACTCGGTCGAAGTTGCCCGGGCACGGAATCAATGATCCGTCGTTCATCCAGCCGACCCGGCCGATGTCGGCGATCGGGGGTTAGCCGCCCGCGAATGGTGGCAGCACGTCCACTTGTGAGCCTGGCTCCACGACTATCTCCTCGAGCAAGCCGTGGGTGGCGATGGCGTCGACTAGGTAGGAACAGCGGGGGAGAACCTCCCCCAGGCCCGGGTACCGGGTAGCGAGGTCCTCGAGGATCTCGGCAAGGGAACCTGGTCGGGCTGTGGTGGAGTCCGTGCCGGCGGCCGCGCGCGCGGCGGCGAACAATCGGATGGTCACGTCCACACGGCAACGATAGGTGGGAAGCGGCGACGAAGGGTCCGGCACCGAGTCCGGGGGTCGGCAAATGGCGAATTCGTAGCGAGCGCTGGACTGCGTGGGTACCGTGTCCGGGTAGTCGACTGCCGAGTCACCGGAATTCGAGAAGAGGACCTCGACCACCATGGATCTGACGAACTCGTTTACCGTTCCCGCCGATATCGATACCGCGTGGAACACCCTGCTCGACGTCGAAGCGATCGCACCGTGCATGCCGGGAGCGAAGTTGACCGGCGTCGAAGGCGATGACTTCACCGGCACCGTGAAGGTCAAGTTGGGCCCGGTGTCGCTCACCTACGGCGGCGAGGCGATGTTCTTGGAGAAGGACGCCGAGAACCATGTGGCGATCATCGAAGGCACCGGCAAGGAGACGCGGGGTTCGGGCACTGCTAAGGCCGTAGTGACCACCGCACTGATAGCTGAATCTCCCGAAGTAACCCGTGTGGATGTCACCACCAACCTCACCATCACCGGCAAGGCCGCCCAGTTCGGCCGTGGGGTGATGCAAGATGTCGCAGGTCGCCTCGTCGACCAGTTCGCAGCCAACCTCGAAGGCGTGATCGCTGCTCGCATGCAGCCCTCCGGTGGTACGGCCGATACCAGCGACACCAGCGAAACCGGCGATATTGCTGACGCTGGAAACGCCAGCGCATCGGCCGATACAAGTCAGGCCGGCGTGGCCGCGCCAGCGCCTCCTGCCCCACAGGTCGAAGCGGAGGCACTCGATCTCGGTGCCGTCGCCGCGGGTCCGGTACTCAAGCGCGTCGTCCCTGTCGTGATCGGCGTCGTTGCCGTCGCCGCCATCGTCTGGCTGGTCGCGCGGAAGCGATGAGCCTCGCAGAACTCGTCCCCTCGCCGGAGGCACTCGCCGATCGGCTCGGGTCCTGCGGGTACCTCGCCGACGAGGGTCTGGCCACTGCGCTTTACTGCGCCGTCCGACTGCCGCAGCCCCTACTTCTCGAGGGCGAGGCGGGAGTCGGGAAGACCCAAGCCGCGAAGTCCTTGGCGCAGATGCTGGATACGCCACTGATTCGATTGCAGTGCTTCGAGGGGATCGATGCGTCGGAGGCCTTGTACGAGTGGAACTACCCGCGCCAGCTGCTCAGCATCCGGATGGCCGAGACCCAGGGTTCTTCGCTTGATGAAGCCTCCCTCTTCGAGCGCGACTATCTGATCGAACGTCCGCTGCTCCAAGCCATCGAACACGATGGGCCGCACCCGGCCGTACTGTTGATCGACGAAGTGGATCGAGCGGACGAGGAGTTCGAGGCCTTCTTGTTCGAGATGCTCGCGGAATCTGCAGTGACGGTTCCCGAGATCGGCACCATCGAAGCACGACAGCCTCCAATCGTCATCCTCACTTCGAACCGCACCCGTGATCTGCACGATGCACTCAAGCGCCGCTGCCTCTACCACTGGATCGATTACCCCGATCTGGAGCACGCGACGGCCATCGTGCGTGCGCGGGTTCCGCAAGCGTCCGTCGAATTGACCCAGCAGGTGGCCGGTGCCGTCGAACGGCTGCGTGGATTGGATGTGCAAAAGCCGCCGGGGGTTGCCGAGGCCATCGATTGGGTGCACGCCGCAGCCCTCCTTGGAGTATCCGAACTCGACGAGGCTGGAGTGGAGCGCACTCTCAGCTCGGTACTGAAGTACCGCGAGGACCAAGACCTAGCGCGGGCCGAAGGACTGTCCTGGGTGGCTAGTGGCCAGTAGCGCCGACCTGCCGGCCATTTGCGTTGCATTCGGCGATCTGCTGCATCGCGCAGGTGTGCCGGTTACCCCCGAGCGCAGCGCACGTTTCAACACGAGTGTGGTGCTCGCAGAACCGACGTCGCTACACGAGTTGTACTGGCTCGGGCGGGTAACGCTCACGACCGCGCACGATCAGTACGAGACATACGACCGGGTCTTCCGGCAGGTTTTCCGTGGTCTCGTGGACATCGCGGATATCCGAGGTGACGCCTCCGAAGCCGACGACGGTGGCAGCCCAGCGCCGGCGTTGCCGGGGGATTCGCCTGTCCCGGACGCCGGAGACGGCAGCGGCGGTCCGGAGGGCCGCCAGGGCAGTGGTGCAACGCCCGGTGCGATCGACAGCGACGCCGATGCAGATCAAGCCAGTGCGCTAGCCGCGGTTAGCGCCCGAGAGCGGGTCAACGACAAGGAGTTCTCCACGCTGACCGACGATGAGCTGCGGTTGATCCAGCAGCTGGTCGAACAGTTGCCCTTCGTGCCGCCACTACGGCGTGGTCGGCGCACGCGCCGTCACCGTAGTTCCGGTGACATCGATATCCGAGCCACCTTGCGCCGGGCGCACCGAAGTGCCGGTGATCCGGTTCGGGTGGTCCACCGCAAGCGCACCACGAAGCCGCGTCGCATCATTTTGATCGCCGATGTCTCCGGATCCATGGAGCCCTATGCACGCATCTACCTGCACCTGCTGCGT
Source organism: uncultured Rubrivirga sp. (assembly GCA_964550285.1). Lineage (GTDB taxonomy): Bacteria > Actinomycetota > Actinomycetes > S36-B12 > S36-B12 > S36-B12. The sequence continues at coordinate 37,324 of CAZJYN010000010.1, read as the reverse complement.
GGCGCTGTTCGGGCCATCAAGGCCGAAGCCTTCGTGTTCGCCACGCATCTAACCCGCTTGACCCGACAGCTATCGACGAATCACACCGACGTGGCCTACCGGCAAGCCGCCGCCGCCGCGAACGACTGGTCCGGTGGCACCCGTATCGGGGTTGCCTTGCGATCCTTCGTCGAGGACTTCGGCCGCCGAGGCATGGCTCGTGGGGCGGTCATCGTGATCGTCAGCGATGGCTGGGAAAGCGACCGTCCGGAGTTGCTCGCTCAGACCATGGAGCGACTGTCCCGGCTTGCGCACCACATCATCTGGGTCAACCCCCGCAAGGCTGCTCAGTCCTTCGAGCCGCTGACCGGCGGTATGGCCGCCGTGCTGCCGTATGTCGATACCTTTTTATCCGGCCATAGCTTGCGTGCGTTGCAGGACGTGATGGACGCAATTTCCAGTGCCGGTGATCGTGTCGAGCGCAGTACCCGAGCGCGCGCCCGGCTGGCCTCCTAGGCTGACGCCGTGCTGGTTTCGGTGGATGACTACCGCGAGGGCATCCTCGCTGGCCTGACGCCGCTCGCGCCGATCACGCTCTCGCTTGCCGAGAGCCATGGTTGTGTGCTCGCCGAGGACGTCACCGCATCGTGGCCGCTGCCCTCCTTCGACAACTCCTCGATGGACGGCTACGCCGTCCGTGCGGCCGATATCGCCCAGGCGAGCGGTGAACAGCCGGTGAGTTTGACGGTGGTCGACGACGTCCCTGCGGGTTACCGCGCCGATGTCGATGTCACACCGGGTACGGCCGTACGCATCATGACCGGAGCTCCGATCCCGACCGGGACCGAGTGCATCGTGCCCGTCGAGTCGACCGACGCCGGTATCGAGACCGTGCAGATCCGTGATGTCGTGGAACCGGGCACCTTCATCCGGCGAGCCGGTGAGGACGTCATCGTCGGCGACACCGTGGTCCGGTCAGGGACGCTGCTGTCGTCTCGCCACCTCGCGGTCATCGCCGCTGTCGGTCGGGGCTCGCTGCTGGTGCACCCGCGCCCACGCGTCGCGGTGCTTTCCACGGGCAGCGAATTGGTGGAGCCCGGTACGCCGCTGAGCAAGGGACTGATCAGCGACTCCAACAGTTTCCTGCTCGTTGCGGCTGCGAATGAAGCCGGAGCCCAGGCCTATCGCGTGCCACCGGTGGCAGACGATGCCAGCTTGTTCGCCGAAGCGATCGCCGATCAACTACACCGCGCGGATCTCATCCTCACCAGCGGTGGGGTGAGCATGGGTGCCTACGACACCGTAAAGGAAGTCTTCACCGCCAAGGGCACGGTCGAATTCACCAAAGTGGCCATGCACCCGGGGATGCCGCAAGGGCACGGCTTCGTAGCGGACGACGATCGTGATCCGGTCCCGGTCATAACGCTGCCCGGTAATCCGGTGAGTTCCTTCATCTCCTTCGAGAACTTCGTGCGTCCGGCTATCCACAAGCTTCGCGGCTTGCAGGCGGCGTCTCGGCCACGCAAGGCTGCGCGGATCACCAAGGCAATGGATTCCCAGGAATCCAAACGGCAGTTCGCACGTGGTCGATTCCTGGGAGAGGGAAACGTGGAGCCGGTGGGTGGCGGACAAGGTTCGCACGTCATCGGCGGCCTGGCCCAATCCGACTGCCTCATAGTGATTCCCGAAGGAGTCGGGCACGTTAATGCGGGGGACACGGTGGACATCGTCGATCTGCGCGAGGACGTTCGGTGAGCGATTTCACCCATCTCGATGAGTCCGGCGATGCCCGCATGGTCGATGTCGCAGCGAAGGACGTCAGCGATCGGCGAGCTGTTGCCGAGTCGTTCGTGCGGGTCGGCCCGGAAGTCGTCACACTCCTGCGAGGTGAAGGCGTTCCCAAGGGGGATGCGTTGGCCGTGGCGCGGATCGCTGCGATCGGTGGCACCAAGCGCACAGCGGATCTCGTGCCCTTGTGTCATCCGATAGCCATCCACGCAGTGGATGTGGACCTTCAGGTCGAGGACACGGGAGTGCGCATCACGGTGGCCGTACGCACCGCCGATCGCACCGGGGTCGAGATGGAAGCACTGACCGGTGCCAGCGTCGGCGCCTTGGCGATGATCGACATGGTCAAGGGGGTCGATCGGTCGGCGATGATCGAGCGGGTAGTCCTATTGGAGAAGTCGGGTGGACGATCCGGGCACTACCTACGCCCGGAGGATCGATGACCTACCGCGCACTCGTGGTCACGGCATCGAACCGTGCTTCGCGCGGTGAGTGGGAGGACACCTCGGGCCCGATCCTCGTGGACGGCCTACGCGATCTCGGCCTTGAAGTGGAAGGTCCGCAGGTGGTTGCCGATGGGCAGCCGGTCGCCGAAGCGCTCACAGCCGCGGTGCGCTCCGGTTTCGATCTGGTGCTCACCACCGGGGGCACCGGGCATACGCCGACGGATCTGACTCCGGAGATGACCCGCGGGGTCATCGAGCGCGAATCGCCCGGGTTGGCCGAGGCCGTTCGAAACTACGGTGTATCGAACGGGGTACCGACTGCAATCTTGTCCCGGGGCATCGCCGGGATCGCGGACATGACCTTGATCGTCAACCTGCCGGGATCAACGGGTGGTTGCAAGGACGGCTTGGCAGCGCTCGCCCCGGTGCTATCGCACGCGCTGGATCAGATCCACGGCGGGGATCACATTCGTAACGGTTAGGGACAGTCGAAGGGACCGGCCAACAGCCGGTCCCTTCGCGAGGGAGCGCTCACCTGAGCGTCCACTCAGATGAAGAGGAGTTGCGCCCCTTCGGTCAACTCGATGAAGTCGCTGGCGTTGATGATGCCGTCGAGATCATCGAAGAGATCGGACTCGTCTAGATGGTTCATGTCGGCGCTGAGCCGGCAGGCCCACAACTTCGCACCGGATGCCTTGAGCAATTCCAGGAATTCCGGAACCGGTGGAATGTCGAGTTCCTCCAAGGACTTGTTCATCATGTGCGTGGCCATCGAGGTCATTCCCGGTAGCGGTGCCAGTGCGGCCGGCATATGCGCGGCCGGATTGCCGACCGGGGAGAACTTCAAGTGCTCCATCCGACCCTTGGTGATCATGTCGAATCCCCAGAAGGTGAAGAACAGGTGGACATCCACCCCTTCGCCGAGGGCTGCGTTGCCGAGGATCAGACCCGGGTAGGCCATATCCAAACTGCCCTTGGAGCAGATGATGGCTAGCGTCCGATCGGTCTCGAGGTCGTCATCGAAGGACGGAACGATCATCTCCGCAGTTGCGGTCATCGCAGCCTCCTAGACGCAGCCGTGTGGCTTGGGCAGACCGGCGATGTAGGACATCTTCTTCGCCGGCTTCTTGGGAAAGAGCCGAAAGAGCGTCTTGGTATCGACACCACCGGCAGTCGAGACCCGTCGGATGGTCGGGGTCTCGCCCTTGACCTGGAAGTCCTCCCGAAGGAATCGGATGACCTTCCAGTGATCGTCTGTCATGTCGACACCGATCGCGGTAGCCAATTCCTGGCCGATGTTCTCGTCCCATTCGTCGTATTGCGTCATGAACCCTTCGTCGTCGACGACGAGCTCCTTGCCGTTGATAACTGTCGTTGCCATGGCGATCAACTCCTCACGTGTGCCTGGCTGGTGCTTCCTAGGCCGAAAGCGCCGGTTCCTTCTTGTCTTCGGTTTGCAGTAGGTCGGTGCGCTTGCCCTTCAAGGACATGTGCGCGGGCATCGGCATCGAACGACCCGGCATCAGCACGTTCCAGTAGATCCAGCGGAACGCGAGCTTGCCGAGGTGGTTGACCCGGCTCTCCTTGAGTAGGTTCATCGGGCCCACTCCGGCGTAGGGGAATTTGCCGGGCAGGGGTTCGTAGTCGTAGTTGAAGTCGATGAGCATCGCCTTGCCACCGCCGGTCTCGATGAAGCAGTTAGCGTGCCCGTCGAACTTGTGTGTCATCTCCTTGCCGGCGATGTGCTGCAGGAAGTTCTCCACGAATACGTCGATCTCGAAGTGCGCGACCGATCCCGCCTTCGATGCGGGGATGTCGTTGGCGTCTCCCAGCGCGAAGATGTTGTCGTACTGCGTGGATAGTTGGGTGAACTTGTCGACGGGTACCAGGTTGAGCTCATCTCCCAAGCCGGATCGCGCCACGAAGTCCTGGCCCATGTTCAAGGGCACCGTGACCAGCAGGTCGAAGGGGACCTCGCGCTCGTCGTAGGACACCAGCGCCTGCTTGTCGTCGTCGATCTCCATCAACATGAAGTCCGGCTCGACACCGATGCTCTTCTCCTCCAGCGTGTTGCCGAACGCCTCTGCCGCGATGGGTTTGGTGAAGGCTCCCGGCAGCGGGGTCACGTACGTCATCTCGACCTTGTCCCGGATGCCCTTCTCGGTGAAGAAGGCATCGGCGAGGAAGGCGAACTCCAAGGGAGCAACCGGGCACTTGATGGGCATCTCGACGATGTTGACGACGAGTCGACCGCCTTCCCAGTCCCGGAGCTTCTCCGCGAGGGCCACCGATCCTTCGTAGCTGTAGAACTCATGGATCGACTCGCGCCATTGCGGGCCGAGCATCCCTTCTGTTTGGTCCGGCCGGGGACTCACGCCGGTGGCGATGATGAGCATGTCGTAGCCGAACTCCCGACCATCGGTGAGCGCCACCACTTGCTCGTCGGCACGGACGACGTCGATCTCGCCGTATTGCAGATCGACTCTCGAATGGAGCGTCGCCCTTCGGGACTTCGTCACCTGCTGGGGCGAGTAGGTGCCGAACGGCATGAACAGGTAGCCGGGCTGGTAGCGGTGATCGTCATCGGCGTCGATGACAGTGATCTGCCAGTCGTGAGCGCTGAGTTCCTTGCGCAACTTGTTGGCGGCCATCGTTCCGGCGGTTCCACCGCCGAGAATCACTAATCTCCTCATGTCCCTGACGCTACGGCGACGGGAGGCGGCTTCGGCAGGGCCGAAGCGCAGGACTCTTCGGGACCTTCGTCAGGTCACTTCAGGGTCTGTTGGTGGCGCTCCCAGGATTCCTGGATCTCCTTCTCCGCCTCGGTGCGACCCACCCAGGTCGCGCCCTCGACGGACTTTCCGGGTTCGAGGTCCTTGTAGACCTCGAAGAAGTGTTGGATCTCCAGCCGGTCGAACTCGGCCACATGGTGGATATCGCGCATGTGCTCCATCCGTGGATCCCCCGACGGGACGCACAGCACCTTGTCGTCTCCACCTGCTTCATCGGTCATGCGGAACATCCCGACAGCGCGGCACCCGATAACCACCCCGGGGAAAGTGGGCTCTTGCACCAGCACGAGGGCGTCGAGTGGATCGCCGTCTAGCCCGAGGGTGTCGTCGATGTACCCGTAGTCGTGCGGATACCGGGTCGAGGTGAACAGCATCCGGTCGAGGCGAATGCGATGAGTGGTGTGGTCCATCTCGTACTTATTGCGGCTGCCAGCCGGTATCTCGATGGTGACGTCGAATTCCAGCGGTTCCATGTCTATTCCCTTCACCGTGACGCGTATCGGTACCGGTGCCCCTTCGACCACTGCGGTTCTGCGTAGGGTAACGGCCGGAAGGAGGCGCGATGACAGCGCTGCGTACGCGCGCAGGAGCCCTAGCCGCGGCGGGCATCCTGGCCTTCCCCGCAACGCTGGGGGCCTCCACCGCGAGCGCACCGCCTGCATTCGGTGCCGACGCCCTGCCGCCGGCGTCCTCCGGCTCGTTCCCTACCAACCCGACCAACCCGTGGTCGGCGGTGGCCGCCGATTCCGGCACTGGGCCCAGTGCCGCGGGAGTGATCGAGCAGATCGATCAACTCGCCACGTCCAAGGCACTGCGCCGATCCGGTGTGGTGGTGGTCGACCCGGGTACCGACGCGGTGCTGTTCGACGACCGCGCGCAGCGTGCCTTGATCCCCGCATCGAGCCTGAAGATCCTCACCGCCGCCGCCGCGCTCGAAGCGCTCGGGCCCCGCACCACGTTGGCCACCACGACCGCATCGGCCGGGGACGTCGTTTACCTCGTGGGTGGGGGAGATGCCACCTTGGCTCGCAAGGACGAGCGGGACTCCGGGCCCCAGGGGCCAGCGACGATCCGCAGGTTGGCTCGCGACACCGCTACTGCGCTCGGCGGCACCACCCGCGTGGATGTCGTGTTCGATGACTCGCTGTTCACCGGCCGGAAGTTGGGCCCGGGGTGGGCGAAGGGTTTCCCGGCAGCGGGGGTCGCCGCGCCGGTCTCGGCGCTGATGATGGATCAAGGGCGCAGGTCCGCGAATGCCCGTGCTCGGGTGCAGGATCCGGCTCGTAAGGCTGCTCGTGCCTTCGCCAACTACCTCGAGAAGCAAGGTGTCGAGGTCCGCAGCATCGAACGGGGAGTGGCACCGAGCGCGGCGCGCGAACTCGCCCGGGTCGAGTCCGCCACGATTACCGAGATCATCCAGCGGATGCTCACCGAGTCCGGCAACGACGTAGCCGAATCCCTTGGTCACCTCGTTGGCGAAGCGGTCCTGCAGGACGGATCCTTCGCCGGTGGTGCCCGCGCCATGACGCAAGTGCTCAGCAACGCGGGCATCGATGTCACCGGGATGGAATTGGCCGACGCCAGCGGATTGTCCGGTCGCAACCGGATTGCACCCATCACCATCGCGGAGGTACTGAGCGACGTGGTCCGCGAGGACAGGTGGAGTGCTATCTCCGGCGGGCTCGCGGTAGCGGGTGTCTCCGGCACGCTGGCCAACCGGTTCGCCACGCGCGCCACCTCGGCCGGCCGGGGCGTGGTGCGCGCCAAGACGGGAACCCTCACCGGAGTCGGTGCCCTCGCTGGCACGGTGTTGGACTCCGATGGACGACCCCTCGTATTCGTCGTCCTCGCAAATCGTGTGCGCTCGCAAGCGCAGGCGCGTGACACTATGGATCGAATCGCCAGCAACCTCGCAGAATGTGGGTGCCGTTAATGGGCTACGACAATCCGATCGTCCTGCCGGTCAACCAGTTCGACCACTTCTACCGGGGCGGCGATCGCATCGGTGCCCTGCGTCACGGCCCCGGGGGACCGCGCAGGCCCGAGGAGTGGATCGGGTCGGCAACCGCCCGCTTCGGTCAGGCACCTGCAGGCCTGACCGTGCTGCCGGATGGCGCCTACCTCGCCGAGGCGATCAGCGCCGATCCCAACGCTTGGCTCGGACCCGATCATGTCGACCGTTACGGCGTCAGTACCGAACTGCTCGTGAAATTGCTCGACCTCGATCAACGACTCCCGGTGCACCTGCACCCCACACGGGACTTTTCGCGCACGCACCTCGGGCTCGCGCACGGCAAGACAGAAGCTTGGTACGTCCTCGATGCCCCGCCCGGGGCGCGAGTCGGTGTGGGATTCGCCGAGGACATGTCCATGGACCGCATGCGCGAATGGGTGATGAATCGCGACAGCGAAGCCCTGCTCTCGGCTCTACGTACCCGCGAAGTGCGGCCCGGCGATGCCATGCTCGTCCCGGCGGGACTCCCGCACACCGTCCAGGCAGGTGTGTTCGTCCTCGAACTGCAGGAGCCGACAGATCTATCCATCCTGCTGGAGTGGGAAGGCTTCGCCGTCGATGGTTTCAAGGACGGACACCTCGATCTCGGCTTCGACACCGCTTTGCAGGCGGTCGATACCGCCGGTGTTTCCGATTCCGATCTCGATCGACTCGTGGTTCGTCGAGAGGACATCGACAGCGAAGGCCTGGTCACGGCGCTGCCGCTCGAAGCCGACCCCTATTTTCGTTTGCATCGTCTGGCACCCGGTGGTTCCCGCGGGGCTGCGCTGGTAGAAGCCGGCCTGGTAGAAGCCGGCTTCGCGATCGTGCTCATCACCGACGGGCACGGTGTGCTGACGGTCGGGGATCACGGCCGGGAAGTCGCCCGCGGCGATGCGTTGTTGATCCCGTACGCGGCGGGGCCTTGGGCGCTCGCCGGGGACGTCGTCGCGATGGTCGCCCGGCCGCCGGAAGCCGATGCACCGGTGGCCCCGCGATGAGCGATCCGATCGATTTCGAACTCGCTGGCCGAGTGGGCCGTCGATTCGCACCGGATGGTCCGGACCTCACCTTGGACCAGGCGCGCAATGTGGTTGCCGAATTGCGCGATCACGCAACCCAAGCGCGCGAACATGTCTACGCGATCACTGGCATGGAAGCCGAGCCCGGCCACCCTGCGGTGGTCGTCGACCGCGGAGACTGGATCGATTCGAACGTCGCCGCGATGGGCAAGGTCCTCTCGTTGTGGCCTACTGCCCTCGAGCGGCACGAGGAATCCTCGAACGCAGCGAAGGCCATCGGTCCGCGTGCCAGTGCCGTGCAGGTGGGAGCGGCCCTGGGTTGGCTGAGCGGCAAGGTGCTCGGTCAGTACGAAGCCCTCGCCGATCCCGGGCGGCTGCTCCTCGTCGCCCCGACGATCGTGCACATCGAGCAGGTGCTCGAAGTCGAGCCGCGGGACTTCCGGTTGTGGGTTTGCCTGCACGAGGAGACCCATCGAGTGCAGTTCGGCGCTGTGCCCTGGCTCGATGGCTACTTCCGCGATCTCATCGCGCGGGCGCTGCAGACCTTCGATGAGACCTCATCCGGGGAAAGGTTCCTCGCGATCGCCGGCGAGGTGTTCGATGCGATCGTCAAACGGCGCACCCCCGATCTCATCAGCGCCGCGCAGACCTCCGAGCAGCGCGCGGTGCTCGACGAGATCACCGGTTTGATGTCCGTCCTCGAGGGGCACGCGGATGTCGTGATGGACGAGGTCGATACCTCGATCATCCCGAGCGTTCCGCAGATCCGTGAACGCTTCGAAAGTCGGCGTTCGAGCGAAGCGAGCGTGCGAGGAGCGGATTCGCTGTGGCGCAAGGCGCTGGGCATGGACGCCAAGATGGCCCAATACCGTGAAGGTGCGGCCTTCGTTCGCGCGCTGATGGCCGAGGGTGGCATGGCTACCGTCAATCTCGTCTGGGATCGAGCGGAGAACCTGCCGAGCGCCCAAGAGGTTCGAGACCCCGATCGCTGGCTCGCGCGGGTGCGCGGGATCGCTGCGTGAGCGTCAGTCCTCAAGCGCAGTCCCTTCGCCATGCCGTCGCCGAATGCATCGAAGGCGGTGCAGTGGTGGTCGGGTGTTCGGGTGGCCCGGACTCACTGGTGCTCGCCGATGCAGCGGCCTGGGCCGTACCCCGAGCCGGGGGTTCCCTCACCGTGTGCATCGTCGATCACGGACTGCAAACCGACTCGGCGCAAGTAGCTCAGGACGCTGCGAAGATCTGTCGCGGCATCGGCATCGACGATGTCGAGATCAAGCGGGTGCAGGTGGCCGACGGGGGTGGACCGGAGGCAGCAGCCAGGCGGGCCCGGCGGGCCGCCCTCGAGGAGATGGCACGCGAGCGAGGCTCGCAGCAGATCCTGCTGGCGCACACCCTCGACGATCAAGCCGAGACAGTGCTGTTGCGCCTGGCCCGCGGTTCGGGTGCGCGCTCCCTGGCGGCCATGCGCTCGTGCGATCCACCCTGGCACCGGCCCTTCCTGAGCATCATGCGTTCGCAGGTGCATCAGGTTGCTCAGGAACGTCTCGCCGCACGGGGATTCGCTGCCTGGGACGACCCACACAATCACGACCCGCGCTACGCACGCGTGCGGGTTCGGCGCAGTCTGCGAACGCTCGAAGCAGAACTCGGCCCCGGTCTGGCTGCGAGCCTGGCTCGTTCGGCGGCCCTGCTAGGAGACGACGCCGAGGCATTGGAAACCTGGACCCACGGTGAGTTCGAACGGATCGTGGAATGCGAGCCCGGGCGCTGCTTCGCGTCCACCGAAGCGCTAAGCGAGCTTCCGCGCGCCATTCGCACCCGGATCATCCGCGCGATGCACCAGCATCTCGCCGGTATCGGCGACGACCTCACCTTCGATCACATCCAACAGGTCGAGGCGATGGTGTCGCGCTGGAAGGGTCAGGGGCCGGCGCGGCTGCCGGGTCCGGTCGAGGCACGCATCGAGTGTGGAAGGCTGACCCTCATCGCTGAACTCCGGGAGATCTGAGTGGAATCTCAAGACGTCGAAGCCGACCTCGACCACGTGCTCCTCACCGAGGAGCAATTGCACGAGCGCATCGCCCAAATCGCCGCACAGATCGACACCGACTACGCCGGTCGGACCCCGTTGCTCGTCGGTGTGCTGAACGGCGCGGTGATGGTGATGGCCGATCTCGCGCGAGCCCTGCATATCCACGCCGACATGGACTGGATGGCGGTCTCCTCCTACGGGTCGGGCACCACGTCGAGCGGGGTAGTGCGGATCTTGAAGGATCTAGACGCCGACGTTGCCGATCGAGATGTCCTCATCGTGGAGGACATATTGGACTCGGGTCTTACCTTGTCCTGGCTGCTGAAGAACCTGAAGTCCCGGCGTCCCGCCTCCTTGGAGGTATTCACATTGCTCCGCAAGCCCGACGCCATCAAGGTCGCGGTGGAGCCCAGGTACATCGGTTTCGATATCCCAAACGAGTTCGTGGTGGGTTACGGGCTGGACTACGACCAGCGGTATCGGAATCTGCGCTGCGTGGGCACCCTCGCCACGCACGTCTACTCGAACTAGTGCCTCTAGTCCCACTGGTCCTTCCGACCCTCCCGAGGCGTCCACCCGGAGGGTTCGCGCTCGGCTGAAGCCCCCCGCCCCCCGACCGGTGGGCGGGGAATGGCGAGTCCGTTACCGTTAAGCGGTGAACGTGAAGCGGTGGCTGCGCGGCCCGATCTTCTGGATCGCCATGGCCGTCGTGCTCGTGCTGGTCGGTTCCAGCGTGATCTCCGGGCTCGGAGCGCCCGATGAGATCGACACCGGCGAGGCGGTTTCGCGAATCACTTCCGGCAGTGTCGATACCGCCACACTCGTAGATCGCGATCAGGTTCTCGAGTTGACCTTGAACAACGGCGATCAAGTTCGATCCCACTACATCACCGGTCAGGGTGTCGAACTGCAGAACCTGCTGCAGGAGCGAACCGACGCCGGTCAGCTGCCCGGCGGCTACAACGTGGTGGTGCCCAGCGAGAACATCCTGGTCACCTTGTTCATCTCGCTGCTTCCCTTCGCCCTGCTCATCTTGTTGATGGTCTTCATCTTCAGCCAGATGCAAGGCGGTGGCGGACGCCTGATGAACTTCGGTAAGTCCAAGGCCAAGACCTTCACCAAGGACATGCCGCAGACCACATTCGAGGACGTGGCCGGGGCCGATGAGGCAGTCGAGGAACTCGTCGAGATCAAGGACTTCCTCGCCGATTCCGAACGCTTCCAAAAGGTCGGGGCCAAGATCCCCAAGGGCGTGCTGCTGTACGGGCCGCCGGGAACCGGTAAGACGCTGCTCGCGCGAGCCGTCGCCGGGGAGGCCGGTGTGCCCTTCTACACGATCTCCGGTTCGGACTTCGTGGAGATGTTCGTCGGCGTCGGCGCCAGCCGGGTACGCGACCTATTCGAGCAGGCGAAAGCCAACGCACCGGCGATCGTCTTCATCGACGAGATCGATGCGGTCGGACGCCATCGCGGTGCGGGACTCGGCGGTGGGCACGACGAACGCGAGCAAACGCTGAACCAGATGCTCGTGGAGATGGACGGGTTCGACGTCACCGGCGGGGTCATCTTGATCGCGGCCACGAACCGTCCGGACATCCTCGATCCCGCCCTCCTGCGCCCGGGACGATTCGATCGCCAGATCGCTGTCGAACGCCCGGACCTCAACGGGCGCTATGAGATCTTGCAGGTGCATGCCAAGGGCAAGCCGGTCGCTGACGACGTCGATCTGATGGCCGTTGCCCGCCGCACTCCCGGCTTCACCGGTGCCGACCTCGCGAATGTCCTGAACGAAGCCGCACTGCTCACTGCGCGATCGGATAAGACCTTCATCGACAACGAGTCCCTCGACGAAGCCATCGACCGGGTGATCGCCGGGCCGCAGAAGCGAACCCGGATCATGGACGATCACGAGAAGACGATCACGGCCTATCACGAGGCTGGGCATGCGATGGTCGCTGCGGCGCTACCGGGCAACGATCCGGTGCACAAGATCACGATCATGCCCCGCGGTCGCGCCCTCGGTTACACCATGGTGCTTCCCGACCAGGACAAGTACTCCACGACCCGCAGCGAGATGCTCAACCAGCTCGCCTACATGCTCGGTGGACGCGCGGCAGAGGAACTCATTTTCCACGATCCGACCACCGGAGCGGCGAACGATATCGAGAAGGCCACCTCGGTGGCGCGCGCGATGGTCACCCAGTACGGCATGACCGAACGCCTCGGAGCGATCCGCTACGGCCAAGAGCAAAACGAGGTGTTCCTCGGCCGCGACATGGGCCATATGCGCGACTACTCAGAGGAGGTGGCGGCAGCGATCGACGAGGAGGTGCGCACCTTCATCGAAGCCGCGCATCAGGAGGCGTACGACGTCCTCGTGGAGAACCGCGACGTCCTCGATGCCTTGGTTCTCGCCCTGCTCGAACGCGAGACGCTCGATAAGGGCGAGATCGAGGAGATCTTCACCGAGTTGAAACTGCGATCTCCGCGGCCCGCCTGGACCGGATCCGCGCGACGCGCCCCGGACACCCGCGGACCCATCCCCTTCCCTGGTGCTTCGTCCAACGGTCATTCACCGACCGCAGGGCTGGAGAAGGCGATGAACGAATCTCACGATCCCGAGTCCCGCTAGGTCCACCGATGTCTATCGATCCGGTTCACTCCGGGGCCGACAATCCCGCGGGTGAGTACAACGCCGAAGGTGTAGCCAAGGCGATCCGCGATCTGCTCATCGCTATCGGTGAGGATCCAGATCGTGACGGCTTGAACAGCACCCCCGATCGAGTGGCACGCAGTTATGCCGAGGTGTTCGGTGGTCTCCAACAAACAGCCGAGGATGTCCTCACCACCACCTTCGATCTCGGGCACGACGAACTCGTCTTGGTTAAGGACATCGAGCTCTACAGCACCTGCGAGCACCACCTACTGCCGTTCTACGGGGTGGCCCACGTCGGCTACCTACCGAACAAGTCCGGCCGCATCACCGGCTTGTCCAAGCTCGCCAGGCTCGTCGACGTCTTCGCGAGGCGACCGCAGGTGCAGGAACGACTCACCTCGCAGGTGGCCGATTCGCTGATGCGGATCCTGGAACCGCGTGGAGCCATCGTCGTGATCGAGGCAGAGCACATGTGCATGGCGGTGCGCGGTGTCCGCAAGCCCGGAGCTCGCACGGTTACCAGCGCGGTTCGGGGCAGTTTGCATGATCCGGCAACGCGCGCCGAGGCGATGTCGCTCATTTCAGGGAAATAGGCGCCAGCGGTGCCTCCGATACCTACATCGCGACTTGGTCAGGGCCTTCCCGTGGTCTGGGGTGTGCTGAACGTGACTCCGGACTCCTTCTCCGACGGTGGGCGGTTCGATTCGATCGACCGCGCACTCGAGCAGGCCCACCGCTTGGTCGAACAAGGTGCGGACGTGATCGATATCGGCGGTGAGTCCACCCGGCCGGGCGCGCAGCGGGTGGATGCGCAAGCGGAGTGTGAGCGGGTGCTGCCGGTCGTTCATGCGCTCGCGGCCGATGGGGTGGCGGTGAGCATCGACACGATGCGATCGCAGGTCGCTTTGGCTGCGCTGGATGCGGGTGCGCAGATCGTCAACGATGTCAGCGGTGGTCGCGCCGATGAAGGTATGCACGAGTGCGTCGCCTCCTACGGCGCGCCATACGTGCTGATGCACTGGCGGGGGCATTCGGCCTCGATGAACGAGTTAGCGGTCTATGACGATCCTGTGCGGCAGGTGTGCGAGGAAATCCGCGAGCAGGTGGACCTGGCGTTGGCCGCTGGGATCGATGAATCGGCGTTGATCGTGGATCCTGGTCTCGGCTTCGCGAAGGAAGCCGAGCACAACTGGGCGGTGTTGCACCACCTCGACTCGCTGATGGCACTGGGTTACCCGTTGCTACTCGGTCCTTCGCGCAAGCGTTTCCTCGGTGCGCTGCTAGCGGATGCCAAGGGGGCTCCGCGGGATACCGACGGTCGCGACGTGGCGACCTCGGTGCTCAGTGCGTTGTTCGCCGAGCGCGGGGTGTGGGGGGTGCGCGTGCATGACGTGCAAGGCACCGTGGATGCGCTGAAGGTGACACTCTCGATGCGATCGGGGGAAGGCAGATGAGCGATCGGATCGAGATCCTCGGTATCCGCGGATGGGGTCACCACGGGGTCCTAGCGGAAGAGCGACGCGAAGGCCAAGAGTTCTCGGTCGATGTGGTGCTCGGGGTGGATACCCGCGAAGCCGCGCGGACCGATGACCTTGCCTTGACCGTCGACTACGGCGATGTTGCCCAGCGCGTGCACGCACTCATCGTCGGTGAGCCCTTCGATCTGATCGAGACCCTGGCCGAACGGATCGCGGATGCGGTGCTGGTTTTCGATGGACTGGTGTTCGTGGAGGTGGCGATACACAAGCCTTCGGCACCGATCCCGGTGCCATTCGACGATGTGATCGTTCGCATCCGCCGGGAACGCAGCTAGCGCATGCACTACGTGATCGGAGTCGGATCCAATCTCGGCGATGCACCGGCCAGCGTGCGTCGTGCGATGCGCGAGGTCGAGCAAGGGCTACAAGCAAGCGCTGTGCGTCGCTCTTCGCTTTATCGAACCGCTCCGGTCGGTGGTCCCGAACAGCCGGACTTCGTCAATGCGGTGCTGGCGCTGGAGTCGGATCTGACGCCGGATGCCGTGCTCGAGGCCTTGCATCACATCGAGCAGGAAGCCGGGCGGGTGCGTGACGTGCGCTGGGGGCCTCGCACGTTGGATCTGGATGTCGTCGCGGCTGGCGATCTGGTGAGCGAGGATCCGGTCTTGACGTTGCCCCACCCTCGTGCCCACGAACGGGCCTTCGTACTCATTCCCTGGCACGAGATAGAACCGGAAGCCTCGTTACCGGGAATCGGATCGATCGCCAGCGTGATCACCGCCGGTTTCGACGATCAGGACATCGAAGTGCTTGTCGAGGAAGGCGCATGAAGCCGACGAGCATCCGATTGATCGGCATCCTGCTGATCATCGGTGCGGCCGCCGGTTGGGCGCTCGCGACCATCGTGTCCGGCTGGACGGGACGATCACTGCCGCTGCCCGTCCTGGCCGGCTCGGCGCTGTGGTTGCTGGCGATCGCCTTGTTCTCCTGGGGATGGTTCGTGCGGCCACGAGTGCGTGCACGAAACGAGCAGATGCCGCAGGCCGAACCGATGCCCGCATTGGTGGCCGCGCGGATCGCGGTACTGACCTTGGCTGCCTCCCGGATGGGTGCGGTCGTGGCCGGCATCTACCTCGGGGCCGTAATCGCCACCGTGGCCGAAGGCATGTCCACGCCGGCCTCGCAGCAGGCTGTGTGGTCCGGCGTGCTGGCTGCCACCGGGGCGGCGGCCACCTGCGCAGCTGCGCTGTGGATTGAACGGGCTTGCCTACTGCCGGATTCCCCGGACGACGACGAGTGACCTAAGGTCGGGTGCCATGAGCGAAACAGCCCTCGAGGATCTGCCGTTCGACGAACTGCGGCACCGTGCCTTCCACATCGCTGAGCATCGGGTGGATATCGGCTTCTTCACCGACCTGTTCGGCCATATGCCGGGCATGGTGGCGATCGAGGGTGAGCAGGGGGACCTCGGTGCTATCGGTGGGACGTTCATCGAGACGGTTCGAGCGGTCAAGGAGATGTTCGGGTCGGCTAACTTCGATCCGAACACTGAGGCCATGCTCCGCGCTCGCTTCGCGACCTACATCCGCGAGCACGAGAAGAAGTAAGCGCGCTCAACGATCGGCGTCACCCACCACGAAGAAGAACGACGCCACCGCCGCATCGAGTAACTCGACCGGTGTCCCCGCGAGGGCGAACTGCATCGCCTGCAAGTGCGCGAAGCTCGGAGTGCGGGCCTTCAGTCGCAACGGCATGACGTCCCCATCGCTAACTAGCAGCCAGCCGGCGATTCCCAGTGGATTTTGCGTCGAGACATGCACGGCGGTCTCGGGAGCGCGAAGAGTCTTGGGAAGCGGCACGTTAACCGGCTGATCGCCCACCTGGGCTAATCGCTCGGTCGCGGCCCGGATGATCGCGGCGCTGACCTGCATTCCGGCGATGAGCGATCGATACCGCGCGGCGGCGTCGCCGGCTTCGAAGACGGGCGTGGAGTAGTCGATCTCCAGGGCGTCGTATAACAGGTAAGGGTCGTCGCGACGCAGGTCCCAGTCCAGCCCGCTGGCCTGGCCGACGGCTCCCGAACATGCGAAATCCTCGGCTACTCGCGGACTTACCGGCGCTAGCCCGGTCAACTCCGACCGGTGGGCGATGTGTGCGTCCCAGGAATCGAGCGATGCCTCGACGGTGGCTGCGATCTGGAGTAGTTGCTCGGTAGATGAATCCGGAAGTGCGTGCTCCAAGCCGCCGATCCGATTGATCATCGGATGCACGCGACCACCGGTGGCGTCTTCTTGCCAACTAGCCCATCGGGCGCGCAGTTCAGCGCAGCCGGGCACGCCCAGTGCCGCCAGGAACAGGGCACTCGCGCCGATCCGGCCGGCTTCCGCCAACAGCATTCGCATCCAGGTAGCGCGCTGCGGCGGCACGATCCCGGTTGCTTGCTCGACGGCAAGCGCCACCCCGATCTCCGAGGAGACGGCGCTGAGCCAATCGTGTCGGTTGGCCAGCATCATGATCTGTCGATAGTCCCGGGCTTCGAACAGCTTTTCGGTGCTGCGGTGCAAGAGTCCGAGTTGCACGCGGCAGGTGTCCACCACACCGTCGACCACTCGCAGGTGCATCTCCAGGCCACCGTGCGCGCCGGGGTGGTGGGTGCCCAACTCCAGATGGATCGTTCCCCCGGAGTCGTCGTGCAGGTAGCGGGCAAGGCCTACCGTGGCGAGAAGATCCTGCGCTGCGGAGTCGGCCACGCGTTCATCGTTGCACCACCGGATCGATCAGCCATCTATGGGAGCCGAAGCTTCCCGGTAAGCCGGCTAGTCCGGTGAGGACCGAGGACTGTGCCAGCAGTTCGCCGGTGCCGCCGGCACATGAATCGAGCGCGACATGGGCCGTAATGTTCATCGAGCCGTCGGGAATCGGTCGCCGTGGGCGCCCGCGGGCGAAACCTTGCAAGGTTCCGCCGTCCCATACTCCCTGGCGGCGATCGGGCAAGGTGTGGCTGTAGTCGATGGCGATGGCCGTACCTCGCGCTAGCACGTTGCGCAGACGCCGCCACACGCGATCGCGGCTCAGGCCGATCTCACGCCGAGCCAACGGTCGGGTGGCGGGCCACCAACGCTCGAGCCACTCGAGCGAGCCGGTCGGATCGTCGATGAATCGCGACGCGGCCGGGTCATCGAGCGCCGGACCGATTTGCTCCGCCCCCGTGGTGGGATCGACGAGCACCGCATGCGGCGTGAGTGACTCGTCGAGTTCCACCACTTCGCAGGGGATGTCATCGAGGAATTCATGCGCGAGGAGCACACCGGACCATTCGCCGTCGCGCCCGGTGATGTCGGCGGTGGAGTCATCGATGGATCGCTGGATCCAGGTGACGTCGTTCGTCAGTTGTTGCGTCGGTTCGCGCATGTCAACACCCACGTAGGTGATGTCGGTGGGCAGGAGATCTTGTAGTTGGCGCAGGAGCGTGCCATCCCCGGCTCCGATGTCGATGACCGCGAAATCCCGATCGCTCGATCGTTGCCGTTCGTCCTCGATGCGCTTAGCGAGGACTTGCGCCAACTGCCGATCGACGTGCACCGAGGTGGTGAATTCCTGCTCGGCACGGTGGGTTCGATAGAAGCCGCCCTCACCGAATTGGCTGCGTGACCACGCTTGCGACCAGGCACTCGACCGGGCCGTCGGCACCACGTCGGATGCGGTTGCGACCGATACGGGCGACTCATCGGTCATGAATGCACGGTATCGCCGGTCACCTAGGCTTACCGGCTGTGAGCGGTGCCGCGCCTTCGCGCTTGAAAGTCGCCGTGATCGGTTGCGGACGAGTCGGTGCCGTGCTGGCTGCGGCCTGGCATCGAAGCGGACATCGAATCGTCGCGGTGACCGCACGGTCGGATACCTCGCGGCTACGGGCTGAAGCACTCGTGCCACACGCCCCGATCACCGATCGCCACGAAGCAACCAAGGACGCGGATCTGGTGTTGATCGCCGTTCCCGACCAAGTGCTTCCGGAGCTGGTGCAGGACATGGTGGACGAAGGGTCGTTGCGCGCCGGTCAGTTCGTCGTCCACCCAGCGGGGCGTTTCGGGCTCGCGGTCCTCGAACCGGCAACCCGATCGGGTGCGATTCCGCTCGCAATCCATCCGGCGCTGCCGCTCACTGGCACCACCTTGGATCTCGAACGCTTGGCAGGAGCGGCATTCGCTGTGACGGCGCCGGACCAGGTGCGCAGCGTCGCCGAAGCACTCGTGGTCGAAATCGGAGGAGAGCCCGTCTGGGTCCCGGAATCGGCGCGGGCGGGGTATCACGCGGCCTTGGCCTTCGCCGCGAACTACGCCATGACGTTGGTCAACGAGTCCGTGGCGCTGCTCACCGAAGGCGGGACCGAGGATCCCGGTCGCATCCTGGGGCCGTTGGTGCGGGCGAGCGTTGAGACGGCCCTCGAGCGCGGCGATCGCGGCCAGACCGGTCCCATCAGTCGGGCCGACTCCGAGGCCGTGGATGCCCACCTGGAATACCTCGATGCCGATGCGCCGCTAGCCGCGCAGGCCTACCGCGCGCTGGGCACCTTGACGGTCGACCGGCTCCTCGCGGCCGGTGTGCTCGATGCATCGCAAGCCTCGAAGGTCCTGACCAGTTTGGAGACTGGTCGATGAAACTGATCCACGACGAGCCGCTCGATTCACCTCGATCACTCGCCGCGCCCCGGGCAAGCAGTGCCTCCAGTGCCTCCCGTGCCTCCCGTGCCTTCGTGCCGACGATGGGTGCACTCCACGACGGTCACCGCGCGTTGATGCGCGAAGCACGCAGCGCGGTCGGGCCTGCCGGTGAGGTTGTGGTGAGCATCTTCGTTAATCCGACCCAGTTCGGTGCCGGTGAGGACTTCGATTCATACCCGCGTGACCTTGAAGGTGATCTGCGGGTATGTGAGAACGAAGGAGTCGATATCGTCTACGCGCCATCGGCCCGCGGCGTGTACGGCGACGCCCACGATCGCGGGGGACGAGTCACGGTCGAGCCCGGACCGCTAGGTCAGGTTTGGGAAGGAGCACATCGACCGGGGCACTTCGCGGGAGTCCTGACAGTCGTCAATATCTTGCTGAACCAGGTGCGACCGAGCAGTGCATTCTTCGGGGAGAAGGACTACCAGCAGCTCGAACTCGTGCGTCGCATGTGCCTGGATCTATCGATCGATGTGCAGATCGTGGGCGTGCCGACCGTCCGCGACCACGATGGCCTCGCTTTGAGTTCACGAAACGTCAATCTCGACCCGGACCAACGTCGAGCCGCAGCAGCCGTACCGCGTGCGCTGGACGCCGCGCAGCGCGCTGCGGTCGACGGATCAGCGGCCGCGCTCGAAGCGGTGGACATGGTGTTCGCTGAAGCCGGTCTCACCCCCGACTACCGTGCGCTGTGTGCACCGGATCTTGATCGAGCACCCGAGCGTGGAAGCGCGCGTCTGCTCGTGGCAGTGCCCGTCGGGCGGACGAGATTGATCGACAACTGCCCTGTCGAACTCGGCGGTGCTCATGTCCGGTGACGGCCTCGTCGGAGGGCCGCGCTCGCTCAGCGCACCGGCTCCCGGTTGGACGGCCACGGCGGATGTCGTCGTCGTCGGCTCCGGTGTTGCAGGGCTGACCACCGCGTTGCGGCTGCGAGCCCACGGATTGCGCGTGCTGCTCGTGACGAAGGCGACGGTCGACGAAGGCTCGACCAGATGGGCGCAAGGCGGCATCGCTGCCGCACTGGCCGAAGACGATTCCCCCGATGAGCACATGGCCGACACCTTGGAGGCCGGCGGCGGGCTGTGCAACGAAGAGGCCGTTCGGGTGCTCGTGACCGAGGGACCGGATGCGGTGCGTGAACTGATCGCCTGGGGTGCACAGTTCGATACCGATGCCACGGGTTCCATCGCCCTGACGCGTGAAGGCGGGCACCACCGCAACCGCATCGCACATGCGGGAGGAGATGCGACCGGTGCGGAGGTGTCCCGCGCGCTCGTCGAAGCGGTCGCAGCGGATCCGGGGATCGAACTCGTCGAGCGCGCTTTGGTCCTCGACTTGATCCAAGACTCCCAAGGGCACGCGGCCGGGGTCACCTTGCACGTCATCGGCTCAGGAACCCGCGATGGCGTGGGGGCAGCGTTGGCCCCGAACGTCGTGCTTGCCACGGGTGGTTTCGGGCAGGTGTTCGGGCAGACCACCAACCCGTACGTTGCCACCGGCGATGGTGTCGCCCTCGCGTTGCGAGCCGGGGCAGCAGTCGCCGATCTGGAGTTCGTGCAATTCCATCCCACGGTGCTGTGGGTGGGGCCGCTCGCCCAAGGCCAGCAGCCGCTGGTGTCCGAGGCGGTACGGGGCGAGGGCGCGGTCCTACTCGATGACGCGGGTAACCGCTTCATGCTCGACGTCCATCCGATGGCCGATCTTGCGCCGCGCGATGTCGTGGCCAAGACGATCATGCGGCGGATGCGGGAGACGGGCGCGGCACATGTGTGGCTCGACGGCCGTGACCTCGGTGCCGACACCTGGGTGCACCGGTTCCCGACCATCTTGGCCGAATGTCGGTTGCGGGGCATCGATCCGGTTTCGGATCTGATCCCGGTGGCACCGGCGCAGCACTACGCCTCCGGCGGAGTTATCACCGATTTGGATGGGCACTCGACGATTCCGGGTCTTTATGCATGCGGTGAAGTGGCTTGTTCGGGTGTCCACGGTGCGAATCGGTTGGCGTCGAACTCGTTGCTGGAGGGGTTGGTGTTCGCTCGGCGGATCGCCGAAGCGATCGCGCGCGATCCTCGCTCGAGCAGCAACTCGGCCGTGCCTGCGATCTCCGCGAGTGAACGCGACTCCGGGGTGATCGCCAACATCAGGAGACGACCGTTGCAGCAGATCATGGATACCGACTCCGGAGTGCTGCGTAGTCGTGATTCGTTGGCCAACGCCACGGAATCGATCGCGGCGACTATGGCAGATCCAGCATCCACCGGCCGGCCGTGCACCGAAGACTGGGAGACCACCAATTTGCACTGGGTGGCCTATGTGTTGGCTACCCACGCAGCCGAACGCGAGGAAACGCGCGGTTCACACTGGCGTGAGGACTTCCCGGAGTCCGACCCGAACTGGCGGTTCCGGTTGATCTCCGCTCTTGATCCCAGCGGTCGGCTCCTGACCGAGCGTCGACCTCCGCAGTGGCTTCCGCGAAGCGAGCAGTAAGGACGATCGATGAACTACCCGACCTACCGACTCAGTGCGTACACGACCGGTTTGCTCGCCGATGCCGGCATGAGCCCGTTGGATGTCGAATCGCTCGTGCTTCGGGCGGTGACGGAGGACATCGGCGATGGCGTCGATGTGACCACCATGGCGACGGTCCCGGTCGACCAGCGCGGAGTACTCGTCCTTGCCGCCCGTGCTGAGGGGGTAGTGGCCGGAGTGCCCGTTGCCGCCGCGGTGTTCGACGTGGTGTGCGGGGAGGACCGGGAGATCGACATCCACGTGGTCGATGGCGAGCAGATCAGCGCCGGGCAAACGATCATGCGAGTGCGAGCTCGAACGCACGATCTGCTTCGGGCCGAGCGTCCGGCCTTGAACTTCCTCGGCCACCTCAGCGGCATCGCAACTTCGACCGCGCAATGGGTCGCGGCTATCACCGGCACCTCGGCGGCTATTCGTGACACCCGCAAGACCACCCCGGGTATGCGCGAGTTGGAGAAATACGCGGTGCGGGTCGGTGGGGGCGTGAACCATCGGATGAACCTTGCCGATGCGGCGTTGGTGAAGGACAACCACGTACTCGCTGCAGGAGGTGTGGCGGAGGCGTTCGCCGCGGTTCGCGCTGTCAGCCCCGATATCGACGTCGAGGTCGAGGTCGACGACCTCGACCAACTCGACGAAGCACTCGATGCTGGTGCCGATCTCATTCTCGTCGATAACTTCCCGCTCGAAGACATGGTCGAGGCCGCCCGGCGCAGCAAGGGACGGGCACGATTGGAGGCTTCCGGGGGACTGGATCTGGAGCGGGCACCGGCCGTAGCCGCGACCGGTGTCGACTACCTTGCCGTCGGAGCGTTGACCCACTCGGCACCGGTGCTCGACATAGGTGCCGATCTCAGCGTGAGCGATCGGGATTAGGAGGCGAGCATGCTGTTGGCTGTCGATGTCGGGAACACCAACACCGTCCTCGGGCTGTTCGATGGAGCAGACCTCGTCCAGTCATGGCGCATCACGACCCACGCTCGCGCGACCGGCGATGAGATGGCGTTGACCTATCGCGGTCTGCTTGCGCACCAACCGGCGGTGACCGGCATGGTGCTTTGCAGCACGGTGCCGAGCGTCCTGCACGAGATGAGACCGATGATCGCCGATTCCTTCGCCGATGTTCCCGTCGTGATCGTCGAGCCTGGAACCAAGACCGGGGTTCCGGTGCTGACCGATAATCCCAAGGAAGTCGGAGCCGATCGGATCGTCAACACCCTGGCAGCCCATCAGCAATACGGCGGTCCGTGCATCGTGGTGGATTTCGGCACATCGACCAACTTGGATGTGGTGTCCGCGAAGGGGGAGTTCCTCGGAGGTGCCCTTGCCCCGGGCATCGACATCTCACTCGAGGCGTTGGCTGGACGTGCTGCGCAGTTACGCAAGGTTGAAGTGCTGAAGCCTCGCTCTCCCATCGGGAAGAACACCGTCGAGGCCCTGCAATCCGGCGCGGTCTACGGGTTCGCCGGCCAGGTCGATGGCCTCGTCGATCGGATCATCGACGAGGTCGGACCGGTTACCGCCGTCGTGGCGACTGGAGGATTGGCCACGGTAGTCATCGGTGAGTCAGAGACGATCACTCATCACGATCCCAACTTGACCCTGACCGGACTGCGCATGGTCTTCGAGCGCAATACCGATTGACCGACAGCGTCCAATAGCCTTGCCCACCGTGGATGAAGCCGAATTCGACGAGGATCTGCCGGAGCAAATTCGAATCCGGCGCGCCAAGCGCGACGCGCTTGCGGGAATCGGACGCGATCCCTACCCGGTTTCCCTGCCGATCACGCACAGCATCGCCGGGGTCCGTGCTGCCCACCCGGACCTACCGGTCGACGCACACACCGGCGAGATCGTCGGCGTCGTCGGCCGGGTGATCTTCGCTCGCAACACCGGAAAGTTGTGCTTCGCAACGCTTCGCGCCGGTGATGGTTCGCAGGTGCAGGCGATGCTCTCGTTGGACAAGGTAGGAGAACAGGCACTCGGTGAATGGAAGGAGTACGTGGATCTCGGGGACCACGTATTCGTGCGCGGCGAAGTGATCACTTCCAAGCGCGGAGAGTTATCGGTGCTTGCCGATGAATGGCAGATGGCGGCCAAGGCGTTGCGTCCACTACCGGTGGCCCACAAGCCACTTAGTGAGGAAGCCCGGGTTCGCCAGCGTTACGTCGACTTGATCGTGCGCCCGGAGGCCGCCCAGATCGCCCGGCTGCGTGTCCAGATGGTCGCCGCGCTTCGTGAATCCCTCACTGATCGAGGTTTCCTGGAGATCGAGACCCCGATGCTGCAGACCCAGCACGGTGGCGCTGCAGCGCGTCCGTTCATTACCCATTCCAATGCACTCGATATCGACCTGTTCTTGCGGATTGCGCCGGAGTTGTTCTTGAAGCGTGCAGTGGTCGGGGGATTGGAACGGGTCTTCGAGATCAATAGGAATTTCCGCAACGAGGGTGTGGACTCCAGCCACTCGCCGGAGTTCGCGATGCTCGAGTTCTATCAGGCATTCGCTGACTATCGGGACATGGCGACGATCACCCAATCGCTGATCCAGCATGTTGCCGATGCGGTCTTCGGCTCCCAGGTCATCACCAGGATCGACGGAACCGAGGTGGATCTGTCCGGCCCGTGGGACACGATCGATCTCTACGAGAGCCTCTCCCAAGCGGTGGGTCGCGATATCACTCCGGGCACATCTCGAGCCGAACTCGAGGCACTGTGCGAACAAGCCGGGATCTCGGTAGCGCCATCCTGGGTTCCCGGGAAACTGGTCGAGGAACTCTTCGAGCATCATGTCCTCACAGGTCTGCTCACACCCACCTTCGTCATGGACTACCCCGTCGACACCTCGCCACTGGTGCGGTCACACCGCGATAAGCCCGGTGTCGTGGAGAAGTGGGATCTGTACATCGGCGGATTCGAGCAGGCGACCGGATACTCCGAACTCGTGGATCCGGTGGTGCAGCGCGAACGCCTCACCGAGCAGGCCGCCCTCGCTGCCCGCGGGGATGAGGAGGCCATGTCGGTGGATGAGGACTTCCTGCGTGCGCTCGAGCACGGGATGCCCCCCAGCGGTGGTGTCGGCGTGGGGATCGACAGGCTGCTGATGAACCTGACCGGCCTGGGGATCCGCGAGACCATCTTGTTCCCCCTCGTGCGTCCCGAGCGCCCATGACCACCCCGGTAAGCGGCCTGCTCGTGCGTGCCGCGCGCACTCCCGACGTTCGCGCCATCCGCCGCCTGGTCGATGAGTACTCACCGGACGGCAACCTGCTGGCCAAGGCCCCGGTCACCTTGTTCGAGGACATCCAGGAATTCGTCGTAGCCGAAATCGACGGGGAGATAGTCGGCTGCGGGGCCTTGCATGTCATGTGGGAGGACCTCGCCGAAGTCCGCACCCTCGCTGTTTCCGGGCGGTACCTGCGCCAGGGCATCGGTTCGGCGGTGCTGACACAACTCATCGACCGCGCCCGCGCCGTAGGTGTGCGCCGCGTGTTTTGCCTTACCTTCATGGTGGGCTTCTTCGGCGAGCATGGTTTCATCGAAGTCGATGAAGCCCCGGTGGACCACGACGTCTACGAACAACTGCTGCAGTCCTACGATGAAGGTGTCGCGGAATTCCTGGGCCTCGAACGCGTTAAACCGAACACGCTGGGTAACCACCGCATGTTGCTCGATTTGCTGCAGTAGGGCTCGTCAGCCGGTATTTCGAAGGCCGGTAGCGATGCCATTGATGGTCACCGATAACCCACGGCGTTGCTGCTCACTGGATTCCGGCTCGTGTCGGATGCGATCGAGGAGTGATACCTGCAAGGAATGCAGGGGCAACAAATAGGTGTCCCGCGTGGCCAGGGTGCGCTGCAAAGTCGGGTTGTCGGCGAGTAACTCCGGTTGGCCGGTGACCCGTAGGACCTCGGCGACCGTCAGTTCGTGCTCGGCACGGATCATGTCGAAGATTCGATGCAAGGAATCGGGGACGAGGCGTTGGACATACTGCGCGGCAACGTCGAGGTCGGTCTTCATGAGGGTCATCGACACGTTGGAGATGAAGTTGGCGAAGAAGTGCCAGTGCTCGTACATCTCGGCGAACTCCGATTCGTAGCCGGCCTCACGAGCCGCGCGCAACCCCGAACCGACACCGAACCAGCCGGGAACGATCTGCCGGGACTGGGTCCAGCCGAACACCCAAGGGATCGCCCGGAGATCCTCGATACCGGCAGCACTTTCGGCGTCGTTAGGCCGGCGGGCAGGGCGAGATCCCAGGTGCATGGCGCCGAATTCCTCGACCGGGGTGGACATTGCGAAGTAGCGCGGCAGGTCGGGATCGTCGACGAGTTCGCGATAGGCGGCCTGGGCATGTTGGGACGCGGTGTTCATCACCACGTCCCATCGCTCGATCTGCTCTTGGGATTGCCGGGAGGATCGGTGCAGCAGCGATGCATCGAGCACAGCGGCGACCATCTGCTCGAGGTTGTCGCGCGCGAGTGCGGGGAGCAGGTACTTATCGCTGATCACCTCGCCTTGCTCGGTCACCTTGATCTGACCGTCGAGCACGCCCCACGGCTGGGCCAATATGGCGTCGTATGTCGGGCCACCACCGCGACCCACAGTGCCCCCACGCCCGTGGAAGAGGCGGAGCCGAACGCCGTAGCGGGCTGTGACGTCACGTAGACGTCGTTGGGCTAGATGGATCTCCCACTGCGAGGTGGTGATGCCGGCATCTTTGTTCGAATCCGAATACCCGAGCATCACCTCCTGGACATCCCCTCGGGATGCGACGAGCGCTCGGTAGACGGGGTGCTCGAGCAGTTGCTCGATGATGCGTCCAGCGCCGCGTAGTTCCTCGACGGTTTCCAGCAGCGGCACGAAGCCGATACGCGCGGTGCCTAGCGTGGTGTCCACCAGTCCTGCTTCCCGGGCCAGGATCACCGCGGCGAGGATGTCGTCTGCTCCCTTGGTCATCGAGACGATGACCGATTCGATAGGACGGGTCCCGTAGGTGTCCAGAAGGTCGCGGACCGTGGTCATGGTGTTGTAGGTGACCGCGGCGGATTCGTCCAAGTGCGGTGGATGCTGGGCCAGCGGCCGTAGGGCGCTGAGTTCGTCCGACAACAGCGCGAAACGATCCGCAGCTTCCATTTCCGCGTACGAGAAACCCAGCCGCGTGAACAGTTGACCGATCGCTTCGTGGAATTTGGCGGAATGCTCCCGGATGTCCAGCGTGGCTAGCGGCAGGCCGACCGAGGCGACCACTCGGACAGCTCGGTCCAGCACTCCGTGGGCGGCTAGTTGGCCACGGTGCTCGAGGAGGTCGTCACGGATCAACAGCAGGTCGTCGAGGAGTTCGCGCGTGCTGTCGTAGTCGCGGCCCGGCCGGTGGGGTGAGCCCTCGAGGAGCCGTTCGCGGGTCAAGCGCAGGCGCATCCGGATCACGGTCAACTTCAATCGCACCGGCTCCTCGGCATTGATGCGCAAGAACCGCGGATCCAGGTCGGGCAGGTACGCCAGGTCGGCATTGACCGATTCGCGTAACTCGCGGCTCGAGCCGGCCAGCCGTTCGGAGATCGATAGGTCCTCCAGCAGCCGATCGATGTGGGGCAGCAGATCCAAGACGGCGTGATCGCGCTGGAAGCGGACTACATCGGTGGTGACCTGCGGGGTGACGAACGGGTTGCCGTCGCGATCACCTCCGATCCAGGAGCCGAAGCTCACCGGTCGGGAATCAGGCGGTAGCTCGACGCCGAGTTCGGCGAAGCTCGCCGCAAGGTCCTCTAGGACCTTGCCGAGCGGCCCTCGAGTCAAGTCGTCGAGGTAGTACAGCGCGTTGCGGGCCTCGTCGAGGACCTGCGGTCGTTCCAAACGAAGTTCGTCGGTTTGCCAGAGCAGATCGATCACCTCGGCGAGGCTGCGCGCGCGGTCGGAATTCGAGGCCGTCGTATCGAGCAGGATGTCGGCGATGCGCCGCAGTTTGACGAGAACCGAGCGTCGCGCCGCTTCGGTCGGGTGGGCGGTGAAAACCGGACGCACGGACATCGCCGCTGCCACCTGCTGGACCAACTCGCGATCCACGCCGGATCCACGAGCCGCGTCGACCACTCGGTGCAACGGCCCCGAGCGAGCCTTGCGATCGTCCCCGGCATCGTGGGCCCGCTCAACTTGCTCGGCCACGTTCGCGAGATCGAAGTAGATGGAAAAGGAGCGGGCGAGTTTGGTGGCGGCATCTAGGTCGGCGGAATCCAGCAGTCGGGCGGCTTCTTGCGGGTCATTGCGCACGGCCAGCCGGACCGCCTCGACCTGGTCGAGCAGGTCTTGTCCCTCCTGGCGGACCAGGGTTCGCCCCAGGAGGTCGCCGAGCAAACGGATATGAGACCGCAGGCGGGCGTCGCCGGTCGGCTCTGACACGTGTGGGTCCAGCTGCGGGTCCGTCACGGGCCGGATTGTCCCCCACGGTGGATTTCCGGTTGGTTTCGCGGTGGGCGGACGCCTCGTGGGGCGGCCGTGGTCGCGTCCCCGGCGTGAATGCAGGAGAATGCTGTATCCGGATAGTTCCGGGAACTGGCCACACAGATAGCCGATGGGGTGTTGACGCATGTTCGAGAGGTTTACCGACCGGGCCCGCAGGGTCGTGGTGCTCGCGCAGGAAGAAGCGCGGATGCTCAACCACAACTACATCGGCACCGAGCACATCCTGCTCGGCCTGATCCACGAGGGCGAGGGGGTCGCGGCCAAGGCGCTGGAGTCCCTGGGCATCTCGCTGGAGGCGGTGCGCCAGCAGGTCGAGGAGATCATCGGACAAGGGCAGCAGGCACCCAGCGGGCACATCCCGTTCACGCCGCGGGCCAAGAAGGTACTCGAGCTCTCGCTGCGCGAGGCACTGCAACTAGGCCACAACTACATCGGCACCGAGCACATCCTGCTCGGCCTCATTCGCGAGGGCGAGGGCGTGGCGGCCCAGGTGCTCGTGAAGTTGGGCGCCGACCTCAACCGTGTCCGTCAACAGGTCATCCAGTTGCTGTCCGGCTACCAGGGCAAGGAGCCGGCCACCGCCGGTGGCCCCCAGGAGGGCACGCCCTCGTCGTCGCTCGTCCTGGATCAATTCGGTCGCAACCTCACCGCCGCGGCGCGCGAAGGCCAGCTCGATCCGGTGATCGGTCGAGCCAAGGAAATCGAACGCGTGATGCAGGTGCTCTCGCGGCGCACCAAGAACAACCCCGTCCTGATCGGTGAGCCCGGAGTCGGCAAGACCGCCATCGCCGAAGGCCTAGCGCAGGACATCGTCCGCGGCGAAGTGCCCGAGACGCTCAAGGACAAGCAGCTCTACACCCTCGACCTCGGGGCCCTCGTTGCCGGCAGTCGTTACCGCGGTGACTTCGAGGAGCGCTTGAAGAAGGTGCTCAAGGAGATCAAGACCCGAGGCGACATCGTGCTGTTCATCGACGAGATGCACACCCTCGTCGGCGCGGGTGCGGCCGAAGGTGCGATCGATGCGGCGAGCATCTTGAAGCCGATGCTCGCTCGCGGTGAATTGCAGACCATCGGCGCCACCACCCTCGATGAGTACCGCAAGTACATCGAGAAGGACGCAGCGCTCGAGCGCCGCTTCGCACCCGTCCAGGTGGATGCACCCGATGTCGAGCACACCGTCGAGATCCTCAAGGGCTTGCGTGATCGGTACGAGTCGCACCACCGGGTGTCCATCACCGATCAGGCCCTAGATGCCGCGGCTCGGCTCTCCGATCGCTACATCTCCGATCGCCAACTTCCCGACAAGGCAATCGACCTGATCGACGAAGCTGGCTCGCGGCTGCGCATCCGTCGGATGACCGCGCCACCGGACCTGCGCGAGTTCGACGACCGCATCGCCGATGTCCGCAAGGAGAAGGAATCGGCGATCGACGCCCAAGACTTCGAGAAGGCGGCGTCCCTGCGCGATGTCGAGAAGAACTTGCTGGCCGAGAAGGCCGAGCGGGAACGCGAGTGGAAGGCCGGCGATCTTGACGTCGTTGCCGAGGTCGACGAGAAGTTGATCGGCGAGGTCCTCGCACTGATGACGGGCATCCCGGTGTCCGATCTCACCGAGGACGACATCGAGAAGCTGCGCCGGATGGAAGAAGAACTCCACCGCCGCGTGATCGGTCAAGAGGACGCCATCAAGGCCCTGTCGCAGTCGATCCGCCGCACGCGTGCTGGTCTGAAGGACCCGCGTCGTCCGGCCGGCTCGTTCATCTTCGCCGGCCCGTCCGGTGTCGGTAAGACCGAGCTGAGCAAGACGCTGGCGGAGTTCTTGTTCGGCGATGAGGACGCCCTCATCGCGTTGGATATGAGCGAGTACTCCGAGCGGCACACCGCATCGCGTTTGTTCGGTTCGCCCCCCGGGTACGTCGGATACGAAGAGGGCGGCCAGCTCACCGAGAAGGTGCGACGCAAGCCGTTCAGCGTGGTGCTCTTCGACGAGGTCGAGAAGGCCCACCCGGATATCTTCAACTCACTGTTGCAGGTGCTTGAGGAAGGCCGCCTCACCGACGCTCAAGGCCGGGTCGTGGACTTCAAGAACACCGTGATCATCATGACCACCAACCTTGGCAGCCGTGATGTATCCAAGGGTCTGATGCTCGGCTTCGCACCCGACGGCAACGAAGACAACGCCTACGAGCAGATGAAGGCGAAGGTGCAGCAAGAACTCAAGCAGCATTTCCGGCCCGAATTCTTGAACCGCATCGACGATGTCATCGTCTTCCACCAGCTCACCGAAGCCGAGATCATCGAGATTGTGGACCTGATGATCGCCGGACTCGAGGCACGCCTCCAGGATCGGGACATGGCCATCGAGTTGACGCCCCCCGCGAAGTCGCTGCTCGCCGAGCGGGGCTACGACCCCACCCTGGGCGCGCGGCCGCTGCGTCGGACGATTCAACGCGATCTCGAAGACCCGCTGAGTGAGAAGATGCTCTTCGGGGATCTGCAGCCGGGTTCGATCGTTGTGGTCGATGTCGAAGGGGAAGGTGATGATCGTACGTTCACCTTCACGCCGACTCCCAAGGCCGAACTGCCCGATACCCCGCCGATGGAAGCCGCGGACCAAGACTGATTCGTGGGTGGGCGGATCGTGAACAGCGGTCCGCTCATCCCCGGCATCAACGAGTTCGACGGGCCCAAGCGCCGCGTCCCGCGTTTCCTGTGGTGGCTACTGGCCAGCGTGATGGTGGTGGCTGTCCTTATCGGTGCCGCTGGCCTCTTCGGTGGTGTGGGCCCGCTTCGCGCCCTCGGGCTCGTCACTGAGGACCTGCAGCCCGTCGCCTACCGGCCGACCACCGACGAACGCGCCATCCAAGTAGCGGTCGCGCTGCCACCACGTGGCCTGTGCCCCGATGAGCAGGTGCAGGTGACGGCATACGAGCGCGGGCCACGCGTAGAGGTCAGTGCCCAAGTTCAGCGATCGCGAACCTCGGATTGCCCGGTGACCGGTATCGCCGGGGATCGTCAATGGGTGGACGTCACGCTGATCACCGATCTCGGCGAACGCACGGTTATCCGCACCAGCGACCGCGAGCCGTTGCCCCGCGAAACTGGCTAGGGCAAGCGCAAGCCGGTGGCGTCCTGCACCACCAGGCCGTCCGCGATCAACGACGACAACGCCCGAGCCGCCTGCTCCTCATCCGGCACTTCCGCCAACACCGACCGTCGAGGCAGCGGCTCATCAGCATCCCGAAGCGCCGCCATGATCCGTCCCCGGGCCTGTCGGTCGCTGCCCTCGTAGCGCGGTTGCCGCCGGCTTGGGGTCTGGCCTTGCGGCGCCCCAGACTTCTGCCAGGCGCAGCCTGTTAGCAACGGGCATGCCTGGCAGCCGGGCTCGCGTTTGGTGCACACCAGCGCCCCGAGTTCCATGCTCGCCGCCGCCCACTTGGCCGGATCATCGGCTGAGTGCGCCAAACCCTCGGCCAGCGCACGCTCCACCGCAGTGAGGTGCCCGGGTGGCTCGGCCACGCCGCTCCAGGCACGAGCTAGCACCCGGCGGACGTTCACATCGAGCACCACCGAGGGCAGACCGAACGCGAAGGCACGCACCGCTGCCGCCGTGTACTCACCCACCCCAGGTAGGTCCCGTAGTTCCTGTTCGTCGCTTGGCACCACGCCGCCGTGGGTTTCGGTGATCGCCACCGCGGCGGCGTGCAAGCGCAGTGCTCGCCGTGGGTAACCCAGCCGGCCCCAGGCCCGCACCGCCTCCCCGGCCGGCTCGCCTGCAAGATCCGCGGCCTCGGGCCAGCGATCCATCCAGGCCCGCCACTGCGGCTCCACCCGCGCCACCGGGGTCTGCTGGAGCATGAACTCCGAGACCAGCACCCCCCACGGCGATGCTCCCCGCCATGGCAGGTCCCGCGCCGAGGTCTCGAACCACGAGCACACGGCCGTGATGGAGCCTGTGTCCTTCGCCACGGCCCGGATCGTTCCATGTCGGCTAGGGCGTCGCAGTACCGTGGAGAACATGTCGGGAGTGCTGCAGCCTGTGGGGCCGGAGCCGCCGATCGTCTACTGGGTTCGGCGGGGCACGATTTTGGTGATCGTCCTCACCTTGTTCATCGGCGGTTGGTGGTTGCTCAGTTCCGGCAGCGCGGCTTCTCCCGGTGCAGGCGAGCCCGTGGCCGCGATCGACGAAGTCACCGATGCCGAGATCGGGGAAGACGGCGAACCCATCGCACCGATCGATGAGGCGGTCGCTTCCCCCGCGGAGCCCACCGACTGTGCCGACTCGGCGATCGAGGTGACAGCCAGCACGGACTCCTCCACCTACCGGGTCGGTCGCCAGGATCCGGTGCTCACCCTCACCATCGAGAACATCGGTGAGATTGCCTGCTTTCGCGACATCGGCCCCAAGGCGAACGAGCTGAAGATCACTTCCGGCGGCTACCACGTGTGGTCAAGCGATGATTGCTCGACTAACGATGAATCGAATGTCACTCTCATGGCACCGGGACAACAGGCCGTCTCGAGCCTGACTTGGAACAGCCGGCTTTCCCAGAAGGGCTGTCCGGACGACGGCAAGGGACGTAAGGCCAAGGCCGGTAGGTACGAAGTTGTGGGCCGCAACCTCGATATCGAGAGCGAAGGCGTGCCCTTCGCCCTTAGCAACAAGAACAACTAGCCGAGGGAAATGCGCCTGATGCTTGGCCTGGTCGGATAGGCCGACTTCCGGAGAATGCCGTCAATGGTAATTTTCTACCATGAAGTCCACAATCGACGCTGCCGGGCGTGTAGTGATTCCTAAAGCGCTACGAGATCGCGCTGGGCTGGTCCCCGGCGCGCGTATCGATTTCGCTTTTCGGGAGGGGGCGATCGAGGTCCGTCTGGTCGACGAGCACGGGGAAGAGGTCGAGTGGGAGGAGTACCGGGGTATTCGTTGGCCGGTGCCTTCCGGAGCCACGATGAACGACGACCAGGCGCGAACGCTGTTGGAGTCGGTACGTGATGAACGCATAGAGCAGGTTCTCGATGGAGGTCGCTGATAGCAGCGTGATTATCAACGCGGCGCTCGGTATCGACCCCAGTTCGGTGGGTGCCTGTCGGGACGTCATTGCGGGCAGCCGAGTGGCTGTCGCCCACACGCTGGCCGAGTCCTATTCGATGCTCACGCGAAGTCCAGTGCCCTTTCGGCTCAGCCCGACGCAGGCATGGCAACTACTCGAGGATGCGTTCCCAAGCGAACCTTTAACCCTCAGCGGACAGGGGTATCGACAGGTGCTCCGTCTGGTCTCCGATCGGGGGATAGTCGGTGGCGCCATCTACGACCTCCTCATCGCCCGAACTGCCCTCGAAGCAGATGCGCGTCTGGTCTCCCGTGATCGACGAGCCGCTGCTAACTACGCCCTGGTCGGTGTCTCGTTCGATCTCATCTAGCCGTGAGCTGGCGTGGTTAGAAGTTTGGTCGCGTTTTCGTGGACGAGGTGCCGCGGATTTCCCGCAGCGCCTCGGCGAGGTTCGCAACTTCGATGATCTGCGCGCCGGAGGCGCGCTTGTCGAGTGATCCTTTGGTTCCGGTCGGCGCGAGGATGCGGATGTAGCCGAGGCGGGTGGCCTCGGCGATGCGTTGAGTGATCATCGGTACGCGGCGGACATCCCCGGAGAGGGTGACTTCCCCGATGGCGGCGACGTTCAGGGGGATGGGGGTGTCCTTGCCGGCGGATCCGATGGCCAGGCAGGTCGCCAGATCGGTGCTCGGATCGGAAAGCTTGATGCCGCCGACGGTTGCGACGAAGACGTCCTTGTCCGCGAGCTTGAGTCCGGCCACGCGTTCGGTGATCGCGACCAGCATCGCTACGCGAGATGAGTCCAGGCCGGAGACTCCCCGGCGCGGGTTCGGGTTGGTGGTTGGCGCGACGAGGGCTTGCACTTCGGCGAGCATTGCGCGCCGGCCTTCGATGGTGACGGTGACGCAAGTGCCTGGGACCGGTGCTTGGCGTTCCTCGCGGAACAACATGCTCGGATCAACCACTTCCTGCATGCCCTTGTCGGTCTGCTCGAAGCAGGCGACTTCATCGGCTGGTCCGTAGCGGTTCTTCACCGCGCGCAGCAGGCGCAGCGATGTTTGCCGGTCGCCGTCGAGGGAAAGCGTTGCGTCGCAGATGTGTTCGAGGGCGCGGGGTCCGGCGACGGTGGATTCCTTGGTGACTTGGCCGACCAGGCACACCGGGATGCCGCGTTCCTTGGCAACGCGGGTGAGTGCTTGAGCAACCTCCATTACCTGGGCGACGCCGCCGGCGCGGCCGTCGACATCCGCTGATGCGATGGTCTGCACGGAATCGACGATCACCAGCGAAATGTCGTTTCCGAGAGCGTCGATGTGACCGATGACATTGGCGAGGTCGGTTTCATCGGCGATGAACAGATCATCGCTGCGCACGCCGATGCGCTCGGCGCGTACCGCGATCTGATCGACACTCTCCTCACCGGAGACGTACAGAGCGGGTTTGCCGCTCTTCTCGGCGATCGAGTTGGCGACGTTCAGTAGCAAGGTGCTCTTGCCGGCGCCGGGTTCGCCGCTCACCAACAGGACTTGACCGGCGACAAGACCTCCGCCGAGCACGCGATCGAATTCACCGATGCCGGTGCTGATGCGTGGGACCGGGCCTTGCGCGGTGACGGCGGATACGGGCTTGGCGGCGGTGATGGGCGCTGCGCCTTGAGTCGAAGCGCGGCGCCCGGGAGCAGGAGTGGTGGCTGCGACCTCGGCAACGGTTCCGAACTCACCGCACTTGACGCACTTGCCGGTCCAGCGCAGTGACGCCGCCCCGCATGCGGAGCACTCGTAGGACGGCTTGGACTTGGCCACGGCGGCTGCTGGCTACGGAACCGGATCGGCAGGGTGGGGGGCTAGAGCCGGGTCGGTCGGGTTGCCTTTCAGCAGCGCTTCGCGCTTGGCGCACATTTCGGCGAGGACCTCATACGCCGCCTGGCCGATCAGCGCGACGATCTCATCCTTGGATCCGATGTAGACGGGGTCGGGCGCGATGTGGGCATCGGTGTTACCGGTGCAGTACCACTGGAAGTCGTGGCCACCTTCTCCCCAGCCTCGGCGGTCGTACTCGCCGAGCACTACCACCAGGCGCTCCTTGCCGTCTTCGTATTCCCGGTCCTCGTAGGTGCGTCGTAAGGGAAGTTGCCAGCACACTTCCGGCTTGGTCTCGATGAAGGAGACACCTTCATTGTTGGCGAGGTGGTGCAGCGCGCAGCCGTAGCCACCCTCGAAGCCCTCGGAGTTGTGGAAGATGCACGCGTTATCGATAACCCGGGTCTTGCTCTGCCCGTCTTCCTTCTCCGTCCAACCGCCCTTATGGCCGATCTCGTAGTTCTCCCACGTTTCGGGGGTCAGCTTCTCGACCCATTTGGCAACACGTTTGCGGTCGGACTTCTCCGAGAAGTGGGCGCCGTGCACACAACATCCGGCGTCCGGACGATTGGCATCGATGCCCGGGCAGCCCCGACCGAAGATGCATGTCCAGCGCGAGGTGAGCCAGGTGAGATCGGCGCGGATCAACTGGTCGTCGTCGGCGGGGTCGACGAACTCGACCCATTGGCGAGGAAAGTCCAAGGCTACTTCCGGCACTCGCCGAGCCTAGGCGAAACCACTGCTCCTAGCGACGGCGCGGGGGTGGGTTGTGGACATAGAGTGTTCTCGTGCGGATGGGCGTGCTGGACGTAGGCAGCAACACCGTGCATTTGCTGCTGGTCGACGCGCATTACGGAGCCGCGCCCATCCCGGCCTCGAAGCACAAAAAGCAGATTCGGTTGGCCGAACACATCGATTCCGACGGCAACATCGACCGCGCCCTTATCGATTCGCTCGTCGAGTTCGTGCAGGAAGGTCAAGAGCTCGCTGAGGATCGAGGGGCCACCGAGATCATCGCGTTCGCGACCTCCGCTATCCGCGGGGCGGGCAACGGTGATCAGGTGATTAGCGAGATCCGCGAACGCACCGGCTTGGACATCGATGTGCTGTCCGGCGACGATGAAGCACGGTTGACGTTCCTTGCCGTGCGTCGATGGTTCGGTTGGTCTTCCGGTCGGCTCCTCGTGGTCGACATAGGCGGCGGCTCGCTGGAGTTGGCCTCGGGCGCCGACGAGGAACCCGATGCAGCGGTCTCGCTGCCACTGGGAGCCGGACGGCTTACCCGTGAGTTCATCACTGGCGATCCGCCGAGTGAGTCTGAGGTCAAGGCGATGCGCAAGCACGCCCGCGCGGTCATCGCCGATTCCATCGGCCCGCTTCGCCGAGCGGGGAACCCGATGCTGTCGGTGGCCACCAGCAAGACCCTCAAGCAGTTGGCGCGAATCGCGGGAGCCCCTGCATCCTCCGAAGGGATGTACCTGCGGCGTCGATTGAAGTCATCCGACGTTCGCCAACTCGTTACCTTGCTATCGGGTCTGTCATCGGCCGAACGCACCAAACTGCCAGGTGTGTCGACCGGTCGGGCGAGCCAGCTACTCGCCGGGGCGTTGGTCGCCGAAGCCGCGATGGACCTGCTCGAGGTGGAGGAACTCGACGTGTGTCCATGGGCGCTACGGGAGGGGGTCATCCTCCGTCGTATGGACGGCCTTCCCCGATGACCACCGCCACGCAGGTTGCGGGCCTCACCTCGGCGGAGGTAGCCGAGCGCGTCGAACGCGGTCAGGTGAACGAGGCACCGAGTGCTACCTCGCGCAGCCTGTCGGACATCATCCGCAAGAACACCTTCACCTGGTTCAACGCCCTGATCGGCTCCATGTGGATCATCATGTTGATCGTCGCGCCCATCCAGGACTCGCTGTTCGGATTCGTGATCGTCGCCAACACCCTGATCGGCATCATCCAGGAGTATCGAGCGGCTCGGACACTGGAGAAGCTCGCCGTCATCGGGGAAGCCAAGCCGGTCGTGCGTCGAGACGGCGCGGATGTGCAAGTGCGGCCGAACGAGATAGTGGTGGACGACGTCATCGTCATCTCCACCGGCGATCAACTCGTCGTCGATGGCGAGGTCCTCGAGGCAGCCGGCTTGCAGATCGACGAGAGCCTGCTTACGGGCGAAGCCGATCCGGTGGACAAGCACCCGGGTGAGGGTGCGATGTCCGGATCGTTCGTCGTCGCCGGATCCGGTGTCTACCGGGCTACCCGAGTCGGACGGGATTCCTTCGCCGCTGGCTTGACCGAACAAGCCAAGAAGTTCGCTTTGACGAATTCCGAATTGCGCGATGCGATCAACCGCTTTATCCGCATCGTCAGCTACTTCCTGGTGCCGGTCGGTGTGTTGTTGCTGACCTCGCAACTCATCCGGGCCGAGCTGCCGATAGACGAGGCGATTTGCGGCACGATCGCCGGGGTCGTGACGATGGTGCCCGAAGGCCTGGTGCTGC